>NZ_QGNK01000020.1:0-85444 GCF_003336925.1 Rhodococcus sp. Eu-32
CGTGGCAACGTGGCACCAACGAGAACACCAACGGACTGCTTCGTCAGTACTTTCCCAAAGGCACCGATCTGTCCGTTCACTCCCCGGAACGGCTCGCCGAGGTCGAGGACCTACTCAACAACCGTCCTCGTAGGACCCTCGGATGGGATACTCCTCTGAAGGCATACGACAAGACGCTCGTTGCGATGACCGCTTGAGACCGCCTACATTCGCGCGCACGGGTTTGCGGAACCCACCATCCGGGCACGCGCCACCGTGCAGACATTTCTTCCCGATGCCGGCTTCGTCCGCTCGGCGCGGGCGCTCGACGACAAGCGCCTCGGCAAGCAACGCGTCGAAACCTTCCAGATTCTGCGCGCCCTGATCTGGCCGACCTACGGATGGAAACGACACCCCGCAGTGACGATGTGGCGCGGCTTCACGCCTGCGCTCGTTGCCTACGGCGTCGCGACGTGCCGGGAATGGGCAGCGCGCGGTCATGCCGACGCGCTCGAGCCACAATTTCTCGACTACGGCACTCCGCGCACGTTCGACGAACTGAGCCGCGAAGGCCGTCTGCCACCATGGCTCGGGGACGACGCCGTCCACGAAAGCCACCGACGGGCATTGGCGAACAAGGCTCCCGAGCTCTATCCGAAGGAATGGTCCGGCGAGCCGGGATACGTATGGCCCGCACCGCCGTACCCGTTGTGGCCATTGCCCTTTCGCGTGGGACGCGACCCACTCACCTCGGAGACACCGACGAAAACCGTCGGCCATCTTCTCGACGTCGGAGCACCCGGTGCCGCCATGCTCGAACCGGGGAATCCCGCGTGGGATGCATTGCGAGAGTTGAAGAAAGGCGAGTCCGTCGACATCGAGTTCGACGAACCGTCGACGCTCACGATAGCGGCCAGCCGGGTGCGTGCCGGACTGACCGCATGCATTCTCGACCGCGACGAACCGACCGACGATTTGCTACCCGACGCGACGGCCGAGCAGGGAGGGACCGTGTCGACATCGATCGCCCGTACACCGAGCGAACTCGACCGCGAGGCGATGGCCGTCGAGAAGACCGATCCGGGACGAATCCGCTGGTTTCGACGCGGCCAGGCCATCGACCCCTCCGGCTTCTCCCTCGTCGTGACCACCGGCGCACAAATCCCACCCGAGCTGTCGGAATTGCCGACGCTGACGATTACGAGCACCCAGCGCGGGTAACCGACCCGGTATGAACCTGACTCCGCTGTTCCTGCCGTTGGAAAAAGCGTCACTGCTCGACCCCGTCAGCGATACCGTGGCCACGAAGTTGCGGTCCGCATTGGACGGCTCACCCGTGGACGGGCTGCTCCGAGGGACCTTCGTCGGACACCCGATGCATCCGATCCTGGCGTACTCGGCCGTCGGAACGTGGAGCAGCGCTGTGCTTCTCGACCTGACCGGGGGTAACGCCGAAGCCGCGCGCCTGCTGATCGGAGCCGGACTCATCGCCGCCCCGACGGCCATCGCGACCGGCTGGGCGACCTGGTCGACTCTGACTCGCGAGCAGCGACGCGTGGGCCTCATCCACGCGGGCAGTAATGCGGTAGCGGCCGGGCTGTTCGCGGCGTCGTATCGCCGTCGATCGAAAGCAGTGAATTCGACGCCGGACAAGACCGCCAAAGCGTTGGCGCTCGCGGGATTCACCGTCGCCGGGGTCGCCGGAGCGCTGGGCGGACACCTCGGGTTCAACATGGGCGGCGGAGTCGCAGCCCGGGCAGTCGCAGCGGGGGTGTGACATGGCCGTCGACAACCGATTCGCTGCAATGAGGGCCAGCGGAGTCACCGCCGACGGTGTGCGCCGATTCGCGGACGGCAGTTCGGAAAACCTGAATCCCGACGCGCTCGCGGCTCTGACCGAAGCGAACCTGACGGAGTCCGAACTGCACGACCTCGCCGAATGGCTCGAGACGTCCTAGCTCGAGAATGCTCTAGAACGTTCCGCCGCCGAGAATGTGGGCGAGACCCAGCCCGATGAACGTGATGACGTAGAGGGGCCCACGAATCGGGTCGCCCGCACTCGCTCCTTCGTGCAGCCAGGTGAGGAAATCTGCCGATCCCATGGGCCCTCTTCTCGTCGGTGTCCGTCCTGTGATCCGCTCCGATGGTAAGGCGTGAACCTTCACGTCGGCAGCGAATCGCAGGCAATTGTCGACGCGTCAGTGCGCGTCCTCGTACGCCTCGACAATGTCGGCCGGAATACGGCCACGATCGTTGATTTCGTAGCCACTGTCGGCGGCCCACTGACGGATGGCGCGAGTCTGCGATGCATCGCGCTTCACGGGCGCGGCAGCCTTCGATGCGGCTTTCGTCGTCACTCCGGCCGAAGCGGCTTTTCTCTTGCGCCCGCCGACCCGCGTCGCATAACCGACGTAGTAGTCGAGCTTCTTGCGAAAGTCGTTGGCGTTCTTGTTCTTCAGATCGATCACGTAGTCGACTCCGTCGAGCGAGAACTCGATGGATTCACCTTGGCCCTCATCGATTGCAGTGCCGTCGATGTCGTCGATCAATTCGTAGATCACTTGCTTCGCCACGTTGCGATACCTTCCGAAGTTTCGATGAGTGAGCCTCAGGTTAACTACTGTAGGTCCAGAAACGTGAATCGGAGTGACAGACATCGCCGAAAAACGCGACGGATTCCACATATTTCGGAACAATTCCGACGCGGCGAACCTTTCGGTACGAATACAGCGCCGTGCCGCGTTTCGTTTCGGAGATGCAATCGCCGACAGGCTCCTGGTGTGGCAGGGTAGGAATGGGATCACTACTGCCAGAGGAGGCCCGGATGAAAACGAACGCACATTCGGTGCAGCGCGCGATCGCGGATCTGGCACGGACGATGCACGCGTCCAGCAGTTCCGGTCCACACACCGCGGACGACGTCATCGCCGAGGTCACCGCAGGTGCCACACGAATGGTTCCCGGTGTGGACCATGCTGGAATCAGCTTGCTGCAGCGCCACGGAAAGAAGCACACGTTCGAGGCGAAAGCGCCTACCGGCGCTATTTCCGAGTTCATCGATCGCGTCCAGGACACCGTCGGCGACGGCCCGTGCCTGCATGCCATTCGCAACAGATGCACCGTTCTCGTCGACGATTACACGACCGAGTCCCGGTGGCCCGAGCTGACCGCAGCCCTGCTGGACGGCACACCGGTCCGATCCAGCGTGTCGATCCTGCTGTACACCGACCAGCACTCGATCGGAGCACTCAATCTGTACTCCGAAACGCCACACGCATTCGACGAGACGGTCGTCGACGAAGCCGAAGCCCTCGCCGCACACGCAGCAGTCGGCATCTCCGGGGCACGTCGGGACGCGCAGTTCAGGTCCGCGCTCGCGTCACGCGACATCATCGGCCAGGCCAAGGGAATTGTCATGGAGCGTTTCGGGCTGGACGCGCTTCAAGCCTTCCGCCTACTGAGCAAGGTGTCTCAAGACCGGAACGTCCCAGTCGTGCAGCTAGCGGAACAGCTGGCCACGACGAACATCCCGATGGTGCCGAATTCCGGCTGACGCAGACGACATGGGCAGCCGCGGACACCCTGGGCACAGCCCTGTCGAAGCAACCGATCACGGGGTACTAGGTTTCAGTCCGCCACGAGCCGTGACGACTGCAGATACCCACCGGTTCCGCGTTCACGTTGCCGCCCGATCACATACCGACCCGGTGCAATTCCGGTGGCACCGTGTTCGGGATGGATCAGGTACGCCACCGTGTCGACGTCGACGATCCCGAGGGCCAGACCGCGCGTATCGCGCACCGGTGCCGACCAGGTACACGCCCCCTCGTCGGCGACGAGGCTGTGCGGGTTCCCGCCCGCGGCGCTTCGGAGCAGTTCGATGCCGTACAACGGAACGGGAATCGTGCGGGTCCACGGGGCGGTCGTCACGTGCTCGGCGAGCACCGAATGCGGAACGACGATGAGGTCGCCCTGCGCTTGAAGACCGTTCACGACGGGAATCGACACCTCCGTGTCGAGGTAATCGAAGACGTCGAGACCGGTGAGGGACGTGAGTGCGGACAGAGTCATGTTCATACGAATCACCTTGTGCAAGGAGTAGGAAAAAGTCAGGTACGGCGGAGGAGCCGGGCGTAGTCGTCGCCGTCGATGCCATAGGTCCAGCCAGCGGCGTTCATGGCCGTCGACAACCAGTACGGAACGTACAGGCCATAGCGCCGACGACGGCCGTCGCGTTCTTCGGATCCGTTGGTGACGAGCAGAATTCGGCTGCGCCGTCCCCACGCGTCGGGAGTCGTGTAGAGCTCCAGACTGCACCCGGCGTTGCCCGGGTCGTCGGTAGCGTCGATCAGATCGAGGCCCGATGCCTCGATGTACGTATCCCATCCGATCCGTTCGATCGCGCATCGGCGGACCTCGACGTTGCGTTCCGCTGCGATGCGATCGACCGACGGATCACGCACCACCCACTCGGGGACGATGGCACCTCCGAGCACGAAAGCCGCAGAACCGTCGGCGAATTCGAGAGCCGGCCCGTCGTCGCGGTGCAGTCGACGTTCACCCTGCGGACTCCCGGGCATCGGCTCGGTGTGCAGCACCGTCGGGCGTTCCGACATGATGCACACGTCGTCGAACGCCCACCACCATCCGGTCGACACGATCAGAGCGGCCGACGCGTCGAGCAATTCGTGGTCCTGGGTCCACATCGATACACACCCGGACGAGCGATAGACGTCGAAGAACGCGACCCGATGCGCTTCCTGCTGCCCGTACCACGGAACACCCATCGTCACCGGCGGGAGCAGCGACTTGACGGCCGTCGCGACACCGTCGATCAGGCTGGTACGCAACGGATCCCAGATGGCCTGCCGAACCAGGTCGTGCGCGCGATCGTGTGACCAGTATCTGCGTTCGATCGCGGCGTTCATCCTTCTGCGCGACGCGGAGAGCAGACCAGCGATGGAGGCCGACGCCGACTCCACTCCGTCACCGCCCAGTGCGATGGGTCCCGACAGTGCCAGCGTCTTCGCCAATTCGACGGCAGCCGGGGGTGACGGCACCCATTCGAACCGCGGTAATCGTAGGCCGCATGATCGATACATCTGCGCCACAGCAGCTTCGGCCGTTGCACGATCGGACGGTCCGGACGCGAGTCCGTGTTCGAGCCATTTTCGACGGATGGCAGGGAGATCTTCGACAATGGCGCCCAGTAGTGTTCGGGCGCTCGTTCCGGCGGTCACGCGACGGAGGCGGAATCCGCCTTTCCTGTAGTCATAGTCATCGAGAATGGCACGACATTCCGCAGAGCGCAACTACATGTTCGCGAAGCTGTCCCACATTCGCCGACCGAGTTCGCGCTGCCCCGCGGCGTTGTAGTGAATCTTCTCGGTCTCGCTGTTGTAGAGCCCACGCGGCCCCGGCACGTAGACGACGCTGCCTCGACGACGCGGGGTGTCGCGATGGACCGCGTCGATCACCGGATAGTCCGGATGCGCGGATTCGATCTCGTCGGGCACCATCTGACCGATCACGAACGGCACTTCCCCGAACCGACCACGAACGGTGTCGATGACCGAATCCAGTTTCTGCGCATATACCGGACCGGGGGTCAGCGGCACGTCGCTCTCCCCCTGATGCCACAGCACCGCAGCCAAACTGTTGCCGGGAACGAGCGCGAGCCCGGATTCGATGCGCGCCAGCGCATTCCAGAAGAGATTGACACGGGCTGCCCTGTCCGCCGGGTCCCAGGAAATTCCGTTCACGCGCGCGAAGGCCGAATCGCCGCGCGCGTAGGGAACCAGCAGGACAGGCCGACCGGTGTCGTCGGCGAGGCTTCGTGCGAACGTCGTCGCGAATCCGACTGCCTTGGAGGGCACTTCGTGGAACAGTGGGTCACAGCCCGCGACGATCGTGTTCTTCGATCGACCCGACGACGCCCACTGATGCACCCGCGGGTGCGGCTTGTCCAGGCCGTCGCGATCCAGTCCGACGCCCGCGCCGTGCGCGTTCGATTGCCCCATCACCGCGACTACGAGGTACGGCTCGGTGAACGGTTCCACCGGCAGGCCCGTACCCAGCCGCCGCTTGACGACGTCCTTCGCACGAACTTCCAGGTTCCTTCGCAGACTCACGGCCCTGTCCTTCACTTGCAGTCGTCGACGGCGGGTTCGCCGGCGAATCGTTCACCGATCCAGTGGTTCACCGCAGTGCCGTCGACGTCGCCGTGTCCCTTTCCCGGCTGTCGATCGATCGCGACGGTATCTCCCAGCGCACACGCCCTTCTCACGGCTTCGTCCGTCCACGCCGCATCGATGTACGTATCCGCGTCGCCGTACACCACGAGCATCGGAGCAGTCGCACCCTGCTGCGGGACGGACATCTCGTCGAGGAAGTAGCGCAACAGTCCGGCCGCATCCTCGGTCTTCGGCGCCAGGTCCGTCGGACCGATCCGCTTCGCCGCCTCACCGCGCGCCGACGCCCCGTCCGGGGTGC
Source organism: Rhodococcus sp. Eu-32 (assembly GCF_003336925.1). Classification (NCBI taxonomy): domain Bacteria; kingdom Bacillati; phylum Actinomycetota; class Actinomycetes; order Mycobacteriales; family Nocardiaceae; genus Rhodococcus; species Rhodococcus sp. Eu-32. The sequence goes on from NZ_QGNK01000020.1 coordinate 6,472, forward strand.
AAGCGCTCAGTGCGTCCCAGTCCGCGGCGACGTTGCCACTGCGGTAGAGGTCCAGGTCCAGGCCCGGTAGCTTTCTCGACAGTGACTCCAGAACCCACTGCAGAAGCGGAGCCTGATCTGCGGTCAGAGTTCCTCGTTGCGCCTTGTCGACCAACCCTGCCATGTTGGCTCCTGGAGCGAGGCTCGCCGATCCGAGCATCTCCAATTCCGGTGCGTACCCGGCCTGTTCGTTGGCCGCCCACGCTGCACCGCCGCCCTGTGAGCCACCGAAGGCGACCCACCGGTTGGACACGTTCGGAAACACGTGCCCGAGCGCACGAACCGCGTCGATCATGTTGTAGCCCGCTGCGATGTTGTCCAGGTACGGGTGCACACCGGGATGCCCTAGACCCTCGTAATCGGTGATGGCGATGGCGAATCCGGCCGCGGTGTATCCCGCGACGAGCGGCGCCACGCCGAGCAGGTCGGACGACAGCGACGGACCGCACGCCTCGTCGATCCCCGTCGTGCCGTGGCCGAACGAGATGACGGGCCAGCCTCCGTCGGGGGCGTCCCCGGTAGGGGTGAACATGCTGCCGGAGACTTCGACATCGCCGACACTTCGGTAGACCACCCGCGCCGCGTTCAGTCCGGACCGAGTGACGCTCCACGGAAGATTCGGCATCGTCTCGGCGCTGACGATCGAGCCCGGGCCCGTGCCGTTCTCCGCGATCTCGATCGGCTCCGACGGTCTGTCCCGGAGCACGAACGCGGCAATCCCCGGGACGGCGAACAGCGACGGGTTGGCGGCGCAGCCCGTCAACAGGAGCGACAGGGACAGCACGGCAACAAGTTTGGATCTCATCGCGCCAGCACCTGCGCTCCCGAGTCGACTTCCCACCGGATGCGGCCGAATTCGAAGTCGGTCACCCGCCCGGTACCGTCCTGGTACTCCTCCGACGTGGGATAACCGATCTCCGGCGTCCACGCGTCGAGAATCGCACCGCGCACCACGTGCACACCCGTTCGCTCCGAATGGAACACGCGGGCACCGCCGTCGGCGTCCAACTGCTGTATGCCCTGCACGTACGGCCCTGCCGGCAGGAAACCGGACGCCAGAACAGTCGACGCCACCTGATTCGGAGACATCGCGAAACCGTTTGCCGAGCGGAACAGCACACCACCGGCGAACTCCTGCGCCACGTACGGCCTGCCGATACGATCGTGCCCCGGGTACACCGGAGTCAACGACTCGCCGAGTGACGGAATGCTCTGCGCCACAGCGTTCATGGCCAGATATTCCGGATCGTCGAGCATGCCCGACTTGATGGCCGAGGTCAGTGCGGTGTACGCCGGCTTCGGAGTGAAATCACGGTGCAGAACCCCGAAGTTGTCCTCCGGATTGTCCGAGCCGGCCAGCCGATCGCGAATCTCGTGCACGTACATCGGTCCCGCGAACGACAGCTGACTCCATTCGCGGATGAACGACGTCATCAACTCGCCCTGACGGTCCTCGGTGATTCCGGCACCCACATCCGTGGGTGAGCCGAACTCGGTGGCCCAGATCTGCTTCTGGTCGTCACCGTGCGTGAGCATGTGGCGACGCATGTCGGCGATCATCCGCAACGCGCCGTCCGGAATCGATTCGGTTCCGACCAGCGTGCCGGGGTACGAGTAGGGGTGCACGGACAGCGCGTCGAAGTAGCCCTGTGCCCCAGCCGCGTACATCCGTTTCAGGAATGTCAGGCCGTTCATCGTGTTCTCGTTGTCACCGACGGCCCCGATCGCACCGCCGATGACCATCGCGTCCGGGTCGACGGCTTTGATCTGCGTGTACGCCTCCCTCAGCATGTCGGCATACAGTTCGGGGTCGGCCCAGGGCGCGAAGAACACCTTGCCGTTCGGCTCGTTCCAGATCTCGTAGTGGTGGACGCGACCCGAGAAGTGCTGTGCCACTTGGCCCGCGTAGCGACCGTACTCCTGCGCCGACGCCGGCTTGCTCGTGAGTCCGAGCGACGGATCGGCAGCAGCCCATTCGGGTGTGTAGTCGAGGATCGCGAGCACTTCGATACCGCGGGCGAGAGCCGCATCGACGACGCGGTCCGTCGGCTCCCAGACCTGCACTCCCGGTTGGGGTTCGAGCAGAGGCCACGCCATGTCGAGGCGCAGGCGCGTCGATCCGGATGCCGCCACCGCGTCGAGACTGCGGTCGAGCTCGTCCTCACTCGCCCACAACAGGGGTGCGCCGCCGGTGAATCCGATGGGCTTCAACGGGACCGGAGCGGAAGGGCCGGGGTCCGGAATGCTCGGGCCGTCGAGCACGAGCGGGTTCTGCTGCACGGCGGGTGCCGACCCGCATCCGGCCAGCAGCACACCGGCGAGCGCCACGAGAAGCAGTCGCCTCACGTGGACTTGTATCGACGCGCCAACGTCAGCGCCGGCTTCTCCACGAGCCGGTAAGTGACGGTGCCGAAGACGATGCTGACGACCGTCACCACCGCGAAGTTCCACAGCATGCCTGCCGGACTGTCGCCTGCCATCCAGCCGAACCGTCCGACCATGATCAGAATCGGGAAGTGCCACAGGTAGACACTGAGCGAAATGGTGCCGATGTAGCTCAGCGGAGCCCAATCCGCGAGTTCGGCGAACTTCGACCTCTGACCGCGTGCCAGCGGCACGATGATGAAGAGAATCAACAGGGCGGACCCGATGGCGACGAACGTGCTCTGCCAGCGAGAGTTGTCGTCGATCAGCTTCAGCGACAGGGCCGCCGCGGGGATCATCGCCAGGAAAGCCCACCACCGCATCCGAGTGACGAAGCGGCCCTTTATGATTCCGCGTTCGATGGCCACGAACACGACGGCGACGAGCATGCCGTACGTGAAGTTGTCGGCGAGCGACCAGAAGCTACGGCTCAGGACGGCGATCTCGTTGGGGCCCCAGTCCAGAAGCAGCGGATCCGTGATTCCCGACGCCTCCACCCGGCTCTGCGTGTACAGCTTGCCGGTGAGGCCGATGACGAACATCGCCCCCACCGGGATGAGGGCGAGAACGGGTGCAGGGATGTTCGTGCGCCCCCGTAGGTAGAACGAGATCGCGGCGAGGAGCGGCAACGCGATGTAGAACGCGAACTCGAGGGACAGCGACCACGACGGGTTGATTCCGGTCTGCAGGTACTGCGGAATGTAGGAGTGCACGAGCGTCAGGTTCGCGAGCAGTGCGAGCGGATCGGTCAGCATGCCGAGCCCCGCGTCGGTGAAGTGCCGTTCGGCGACGGCAGCGTTCTCGACGAAGACCGCACGGAGCACGACACTGCACAGCAGGAAGATCACGATGTACGCCGGGAACACACGCAGGATGCGGTGTACCGCGTAACTCTTGTTGTCGGGCATCGGCTTTCCGGCGAACAGCCGTCGCACCATCGGCAGGAAGATCAGGAAGCCCGACAGTGCGAAAAAGAACACGAGCCCCTGACCGAGCAGACCCAGCTTGAACGTCGCCACCGTCTGCGGGCTGTTGTGTCCGCCCACGTGCACCGCGAGCACCATCAGGCATGCGATACCGCGCGGCCCGTCGAGTCCGAGGATGCGGGCCGGGCGCTTGTCGGTGGACGCCGGCTCGGTAGCGGCAGCGGCCGTCCTGTCGGGGGTTGCGGTCATCGTCTTCGCCTTACGGTTGTGGCGGTGCTGGGCAGGAACTGACGGCCGGTGTGCCCGCGAAGCGTTCGGTGATCCACGGGAACGCAGCAGCTCCGTCGATGTCTGCGTGGCCTGCATTCGGTTGGAGAAGCGATTCGACGGTGTCCCCCGCCGCACATGCTGCGGCGATGGCACCGTCCGTCCACGACTGCGTGATGAGCGAGTCCTGTCCGCCGTAGATCACCAACATCGGTGCCGCCGAACGGGTTCGGGGGAGACTCATCTCGCGTAGATAGCCTTCGAGGGCTCGTTCCGCTTCGGGGGTGGCCGGCCGCAGGTCGTCGTCGTCGATCTGCGCAGCCAGCTCCGTCCGGTCCGCGGCGAGAGGTCCACCGCACGCGGACAATTCGTCCCACCGTTCGGCGACGATGCCGCGGCGATAGTCGTCGAGATCGATCTCGGGATGCGACTCCGCCAGTCCGACGAGCACCCACTGCAGCAACGGCTTCTGGTCGGCGGTCAACGTGCCGTCGGCCGCGGCCCGTGCGAGGCCGGTGATGTCCGCCGCGGGAACCAGGCTGACCGAACCCACCATTTCGAGGCCGTCGCCGTAAGTGCCTGCGAGTTCGTTTGCAGCCCAGGCAGCTTGGCCGCCCTGCGAGCCGCCGAACGACGCCCACCGATCCGACGCGTCCGGGACCAGCTTCTGCGCGGCGCGTACCGAGTCGATCAGGTTGTTCGCGGCGGTCGTGGCATCCAGATACGGGTGATACGACGAGTCGAGCCCGAGACCCTGGTAGTCCGAGACCGCGACGACGTAACCGGACCGCACGAGTGCGGTGACGATCGGCGAACTGCCCAGCAGTTCCGGATCGGTCGACGGCGCGCAGTCCGGTTGCACACCCGTCGTGCCGTGGCCGTACGCGATGATCGGCCACCCGCCGTCGGGGGCATCCCCCTCCGGCGCGAAGATCGTGCCCGACACTTCCGTGGCCGAACCGTCGACACCCGACGTCGATCGGTACACCACGCGCGCCACGGTCGACGAGATTCCGCTGAGCCGGCGATCGACGGTCAGGAGATCGTCGGCGCTGACGAGCGAACCCGGCCCGTCGCCGGAGTAGTCGGCCGTCAGCGTTCCACCCAGCGCAGCCGAATCGGGTTGCGTCGGAGACTCATCGGAACATGCGCCCGCCACCAGGACAGCGGACAGTGCGCACGCCCCGCCGACGCGTCGTAGATGTTTCATCGTCTCGGTACCCCCACCTCTTCGAAGATGTGCTCCACTTCGTCACGGTGATCGACGGCATCACGCCACACCCCCGACGCGATCACCAGGACACAGCTGACGACGAATCCCATTCCCCCGCCGACGATCAGATTACCGACGAGCGTCTCCTCCTCCTCGGACACGGCAGCCGCGTCGATCAGCGTCACGTTCGACACCGGTCCGTTCGCACCCAGGTCGATCTCCTCGACCAGTTGAATCAGATTCGCGGCCAACGCATTCGCGATGTCTCTGGCTTGCTCTCCGGACTCGGCGACCGCCGTGATGTCGAACAGCGCGGACGCCGGCACAGGGCTGACGACGACGTCCTGCTTCAGCTCGTCCGGCCCCATCGGCAGACCCAATTCGACGATGACGCGCCTCAGCACCTGCTCGCTGGTCGTCAACTGCACGTAGCTTTCGACGCGCATCATCGAACTTCGGTTGCCTTCTTGCGCGGCTCGCGTCGTCGTCGGACCCGGCGCGGTGACGAACACACGCGTCGACGCCGTGTAGGACGGTGCCACAAGCGATGTGGCAAGCCATGCACCTGCCAGACTCAGTACCGTCGCGGCGAGGATCAGCGACCACGAGGCACGCAGCATCCGGCCGTAATCCTTCAGCCGTGGCACCCCGGTCGGCGCGATCATCGATCCAACTCGCACGTGTCGACGACGTCCTGACCGGCGAATCGCGCCTTGACCCACGGCAGCGATCGGGTGCTGTCGAGGTTGCCGTGGCCTTCGCCGCGGTGCAGTTCGTACTCGACCACATCGCCCGACGCGCAGGCCTGCTCGAGCGCCTTCTCGGTCCACGGCTCGAGGATGAGGTCGTCCTCGGATCCGTACATGACGAGAAGCGGGGACGTCGACTTCGCCTGCGGCACAGCCATACCAGCCAACCAGCCGCGTAGTCGATCCGTCGCCTCCCTGCTGACGGGACGCAGGTCCGACGGCTGCAGCCGCGCGACGAGTTCCGGTACCAGGTCGGAACCGGGCGGAAGGCACTGCATGAAGTCGTTCCACCGCTCCCTGGCCAGACCGGAACGGTAGTCGTCGAGGTTCATCTCGGGATGCGAGATCGACAGGCCCTGCAGCGCGTACATGAGGAGGGGGTACTGCGCGCGCGTCAACGTGCCGTTCGCGGCCGCGTCGGCAAGCCCGGTCATATCCGAGACCGGAACGATGGCCGCGGTGCCCACGAGTTCGAGCCCACCGCCGTACTCGCCGTTACGGTCGCTGGCGGCCCACGCCGCCATGCCTCCGAGCGACACCCCGTACGCGGCCCACCGGTTGCTCAGCGTCGGAACCAGGTTCCGCGCCGCACGGACAGCGTCGATCATGTTGTAGCCCAAAGTTTTCGAATCGAGGTACGGGTGATAGTCACCGCCCAGTCCGAGGCCCTGGTAGTCCGACATCGTCACTGCATAACCGTTGAGGACGAGTGCGGCGACGATCGGCGCGCTGCCCAACAGATTCGCGTACTCCGACGGGCCACAGTTGTTCAGCACACCCGTCGTGCCGTGGCCGAACGAGATGATCGGCCAACCGCCCTCGGGCGCAGCACCTCCCGGGATCAGCACGGTTCCGGACACGTCGGTGACCCTGCCGTCGATACCCGACGTCGATCGGTAGACGACGCGAGTTGCCGTCGCACCGAGTTCGGTCACGTCGTCGGCGATGTCGTCCATCGGCTCGAACGAGCGCAACGAACCGGGTCCGGTATCGGCCAGGTTCGGCGGCGGCAGAGGCTCGGGAGCCGACGTCGTCGCGGTAACGGGCGTCGTGGCCGCGTCGGGCGACAGAACCACCTGGTCGTCCCGGGCACACCCCGCCACCAACGACAGGGCCGCGCACATCCCCGCCGCGATTCGGGCCGGCCTCGTGGACCGCAGCATGCGTCTAGCCCCTACTGGACGAGGGAGCAGGTTCCTCCCAGGTGGCGTCGGCTGCCTGCGGCTTGGTCTGTGCCGCAGCACCTCTCGCGTGCGTCGCGGCACGACGACGGGTGGGCTCGAACGTCGTCACCACTCCGAGGACGTTGCCGCCCACACCGCCCAGAACCTTGACGGTCCGGCGCAGCTTGTCACGCGTCGTGCTGCCGACGCGTGCGAGCACCAGTGCGCCGTCGGCGAGCGCGGTGAGAACTGCACCGTCGGTGACGTCGAGCAACGGAGGCGTGTCGACGATGACGTAGCGATAGTCGCCGCGCAGCGTCTCGAAGAGAACCTGAGCACGGTCCGAGCCGAGCAGCTCGCTCGGGTTCGGTGGCACCGGCCCCGCAGGCAGCACGGAGACACCGCTGACGACGTCACGGTGAATGGCGTCGTCCGGACGATGCTCGCCGGACAGTACGGTGCTGAGGCCGCGAGTCTGCGCGATTCCGAGGCGATCGGCGAGTTCGGGCGTGCGCATGTCGCCGCCGACGAGCAGAACCTTGTAGCCGGCCTCGGCCATCACGGCGGCGAGGTCGATCGCGGTCGAGGTACGTCCCTCGCCTGTACTACCACTAGTGACGGTGATGACCCGCGGCGGCGAACCGGCACCGAGGAAACGAATGTTGGTTCGCAGGGCTCGCAGCGGCTCACCCATACGACTGAACGTGGCGACGGCGGTGGACGGTCGCTCCGGGTCGACCGGAAGACCGCCGATGACGGTGCGACCCGAGATGTCCTCTGCGCGAGCACGATCGCGAATCGAACGGTCCATCAACCCGCGGGCGAGCGCAGCGAGGACGCCGACGACGAAACCTGCGACTGCGCCGAGGACCAACAAGGTGACCAGACCGGTGCCGGACGGGCTCGACGGAACGTCTGCCTGATCGACGATGGTGGCTCCGGCAGCCGGGTTCCCGCCGCGCTGCGACGTCTCGAGTTCCTGGACGACCTGAGTCAGCTGACCCGCGACGGCGTTGGTCAGTGCGCGGGCGACGACCGGATCCGAATCGGTGGCACAGAGGTCGAGCAACACGGTCTTCTCGAGCGGCGTCGCAGTAAGCCTGTCGCGCAACTCGTTCGCGGTCATCGGCAGCTGCAACTGGTCGACCGCGCGCTGCGCGACCTGAGTGCTGGTGGCCAGGCCGGCGTACGAGTTGACGCGCTCCTGAGAGAACAGGTTGTTCTGATAGGCCTCGCCGACCGAGCTACCACCCTCGGTCGTGACGAACAGACGAGCACACGCCTGGTACTGCGGCGCCGAGACGAACGAGTACACGAGTCCGCCGACGATGCCGAGCACCGTCGCGACCGCGACGATCCACCATCCTGCACGGAGAATCCGCCCGTACTCTCGAATCTCCACGAAATGCTCCTCTTCGATTGCCCGGTTCGCCAGAAAGAATAAAGTGCAGAGAACAATTCAGCAGTACATACATGTTGCGACCGGATGAAAGCGTGACAACATCAGTGCCCATGAACATCTCGAAACGTGTTGACGCGGCTGTGATCGTCGTCGTCCCGTTGTTCGTTACATTCTTGATGATCGTCGGTGGAACGCCAGGAAAACTTGGTGCTTTCGCCCTTGTCGGGCTTGCGGTGGGAGCTTACATCGGACTCAGGCACCCCACATATCTGACTCGCGCTCTTGCATTTTCGCTGGGCGCGCTCCCGTTCGGCTACGTCCCCGGCGTTCACGCGCCGTTGGTATTCACGCTGGGATTCGGCGTCGTACTCGCGTCGGTGATCCACCGCACAGGAGTGAGTCGCGTCACACACGGTGAGATGGCCGTCATCGCATTGATCGTCACGTCCGCACTGTCGGTCGTCGCAACCGGCAGCGCGACAGTGGATTACGCGGAATTCGGGAAATGGCTCGTTTCGACTCTCGTAGCGGTATCGCTACTCCGGTTGCCGCGGACGGAACTCGAGTTGTTCGGGAGGATCTACGTCTACGCGGCCTCCCTCGCAGCGGCATTCGCGATCGTCGTTCTGATGGGCGACCCGGCGGGCAAGTTGATCGGCTACCTTTCCCCGTTCGGATACGGCACCGAGGAGGAAAGCACGCGCTTCGTCTATTCCGGCGGCGCGGCGACGGTTCGACTCGCCGGCACGTACATCGACCCCAACGCCGCGGGCATCGGTCTGTTCGTCGCACTCATGCTCTGCGTACTGCTCCTCCGCGACAGGATGCGAGTGGCACTGTCGGCGTTGCTGTTCGGCGCACTCGTGCTGACCCTGTCGCGCGCTGCCCTGTTCTCTGTGGTGTTCGGCGTCGTGCTGATGCTGCTGTTTCAATCCATGCGGACGCGCGACCGCGTCGTCATCATCGGCGGATTCTTCGCCGCGTTCGTGGCTGCACTGTCGGTCCCGACCGTGCGTAACCGGGTTTTCTCGTCCTTCGGCAGTGGCGATGCCGGGTCGAGCGCACGAGGTGACGCACTGGCCGATTTCCCCGGGCACATGGCCGGCCACTGGCTGTTCGGGCTCGGCTGGGGGCGCACCGAATTCAAGGATCCCGGCTCGGCGTTCGAGGTCAACTACGTGGCCAACGCCCCGCTGCTGTCCGTCTATCGCGGCGGAATTCTGGCAGGCCTCGCCTTTGCCGCGGTGATCGTCGTCGGCGCGATCATCGGCTACCGATGCCTACGATCGAAGCATTGGGAACACGGATTCATCGGGGGCGGATTCATCGGGTTCTGCGTCGTCGCGCTGCAGTTGGATTTCCCCGTCGTCACCATTCCGGCCACGACGATGGCCTTTTCGGTATTGATCGTCTTCCTCGTCGTCGCGTGGGAAAAGGCCACCGATAACGTGCCAGACGACCGAACCCGAAGGCCATTTGCGTCGCAAAGCCCGGTAGCGACAAACGTGGCTTGACCAGCAGTTCGATACGAAAAGACAAAGTGATTGCGGCTTGTAACACTTTCGATTTTCCTGCAATGATTTCTCGATGGGCTCGCGAAAAGAGCCCCCTTCCGGAGAGATCATCATGAGCCGTATTCGACTTCGATCAGTGGTGTCCGCACTGTCGGTAGCCGTGATGACCGCGAGCCTGTCGCTCGGGGTCACGTCCTACGTAGTACCGACCGAGCACACACTCGCCCAGGCCGACGCGGCCGTGACGCCGACGACGGTCGGCGTCTCCGACAACGGTGCGCTGTTGTGGTCGAGCGACGCCGAACTGAACACGACGCTGTCGATACTCGACGCCGCGGGCATCAAGTCGATGCGCGTGTCGATCCCGTGGGCCAACGTCGAGCCCGCACAGAACCAGCTCGTCTGGACCGCCGTCGACCGCGTCGTGAATGCAGTGAACGCGCGCGGCATCTCGATGCTCGGCATCATCGCCTACACACCGACCTGGGCGACGTCACCACCCGGACAGGCACTCAACTACCGGCCCGCGTCGCCCGCCCTGTTCGGCCAGTTCGCCGGCAAGGTCGCCGACCGATACAAGGGCAAGATCGAGGCCTACGAGATCTGGAACGAGCCCAACGGAGCGATGTTCTACGGTCCGTCCCCCGACGCCGCCGGGTACACCGACCTGCTGAAAGCCGCCTACCCGGCCATCAAGGGCGCCGACCCGTCGGCCACCGTCGTCGGCGGGGTACTAGGAGCCGTCGTCGACAATCACGGGATGCAGAACCCCGTCACGTTCACGCGGCAGATGTACGCCGCGGGCGCAGCCGGGAAGTTCGATGCGCTGTCGTTCCACCCGTACCAGTACACGATGAAGTTCGCCGACGGCACGTACGTCGACGACTCTCCCGTCCGTCAGGTCATGGACATTCGCGCGCTCATGGTCGCGAACGGCGACGGTGGAAAGAAGATCTGGGCCACCGAGTACGGCGTCCCCACCGCCGTCGCGTCGGAAGAGCAGCAGAGCGACATGATCACCCACTTCGTCACGAAGTGGCAGGAGCTGCCGTACACCGGCCCGATCTACCTGTACCAGCTGAAAGACCAGCAGACGGGTAGTCAGGACACCGAGATGACGTTCGGCCTGCTGCGCTCGGACTGGAGCGGCAAGCCCGCGCTCTGGGGCGTCATGTCGCAATTGATGAACGGCATTCCGCGCTCGGCCGAGTACAACCGGTTCCAGATGGTTCCGTCCGACCTGGGTGCAGCCGTCAGCCCGGTCTTTCCGATTCGCGACACGTGGGCGCAGATCCGCGACTACGCGACGGTTTTCCAGACGCCGACCGGGTTCATCGCGTCGCCGAACGTGGTCGCCGACGCGGTCCGCCGCACCGGCTTGCTGCCCACTACCGGCTTCGCGAACGGCTACCAGGACTTCGACAGCCCCTACGGCCTGCGCGTGTTCTCGACGGACCTCGGCGGGACGCGGCTGATCGGCGGCGGCATCATCTCCGCGTGGGACCCGACCCTCGGCCCCGCAACCAGCGACGAGACGCCCATCGACGGCGGCGGTGTGCGTGTGACCTTCCAGTACGGATCGATCACCTGGACGCCGACGGCGGGTGCGCGGGCGCAACGGTAGGCGCTTCACGTGCGCGCGAATGTATAGCGGGCTATACATTCGCGCGCACGCGGGGACCGAAACAAACTGAAAACCGAATTACTGCCACTTTCACCGACCAGTCGATTACAGACCGGTCGGTGTTTTTATTTCGAACCGAGTTTCACGCCTTTTTTTCGCAATATCGCCCGGCGGCTCGGAGAATTCATTTCCGTAGTGTTAAATCGCGAGGAATACCGAGTATCCATACTCTCTCGCGTCCGATTCGTCATTGTGAAGCACATCACTTAGTGCTACCAATTCAGGCGCATGTCGGATACTTGTTTACTGTGAACGACTGACACAGTGGGACACCACTGTGTTCGGAGTTCTCGTCCCAGTCGGGGGACGCACATAAGCCCGGAAGTACATCGCACAACGACGTCGCGAAATCCATGCTTTCCGCGGTCGGGAATTCAAGTCAGAGTCTCTTTGTGCACGGTTCGACACGATTGGTACAAGAATGAATGCAAACGCCGCTGTGCAACGGAAACATCTGCGGGTCGCCGCATGACGGAGCAACTCACCCGCCCGATACGCGTCGCCATCGCCCACGACTACCTGACACAGCGCGGCGGGGCCGAGAAGGTCGTGCTCGCCATGACCCGCGCTTTCCCCGGTAGTCCCGTCTACACGACGCTGTTCGAGCCGTCGACCACGTTCCCCGACTTCGCAGGCGTCGACGTTCGCACCTCGACGTTGAACCGAATCGGGTTCCTGCGCAAGAACCATCGCCTCGCGCTCCCTCTTCTGCCGTTCGCGTCGAGCTCGATAGCGATCGACGCCGACGTCGTACTCACCAGTACGAGCGGCTGGGCACATGGATTCCGCACATCTGGACGCAAACTCGTCTACTGCTATTCACCTGCACGATGGTTGTACGAATCGCAGATGTATCTCGGCGAATCCAGCAGCGCAATGAAACGTGTTGCACTGAAAGCACTCTCCTGGCCGTTACGCCGGTGGGACCGTCGCGCAGCAGGTTCCGCAGACCGCTACCTGGCCATCTCCACGATCATCAACAAACGCATCACAGATGCGTACGGCATCGCATCCACCGTGCTTCCCGCGCCGTTCACCGTCGAGACCTCACCGGCCGAACCGATCACCGACGTCGAGAACTGGAGCGGCGGAGAGCCGTTCCACCTGTGCATCTCGCGCCTGCTCCCCTACAAGAACGTCGACAAGGTCATCGCAGCGTTCGCCGGGACCGACCACAAGCTCGTCGTCGTCGGACGCGGCCCCGAAGCCGAGCGTCTGCGAAAAGTCAAGTCGGACAACGTTCTCATGCTCAGCGACCTCAGCGCAGGCGAAATGACCTGGCTGTACACGATGTGTAACGCCGTCGTCGCCGCGAGCTATGAAGACTACGGATTGACCCCCATCGAAGCCGGCTTTCACGGGAAACCGAGCGTCGTTCTCCGGTGGGGCGGGTTCCTGGACACCGTCGTCGAAGGCGTCACCGGTGTCTATTTCGACGAACCGACGCCCGAAGCAATCCGGGCAGCGGTCGAGAAGCTCGAACGAACATCATGGGAGCCGCTGAAGATTCAGGCTCACGTGGAGCAGTTCAGTGAAGAACGCTTCGCAGCAGAACTGATTGCGGCAGTCACGGAAATTCACGAAGAGAACATCGAGAGGAAGCTGTCGCAATGACCAAGAGGGCATTGATCACGGGAATCACCGGTCAAGACGGTCTTTACCTTGCCGAGCTTCTACTGAGCAAAGGGTACGAGGTCTTCGGATTGCTTCGGGGACAGAACAATCCGAAGGCTGCAATGCTCGAGCGCGTCCTTCCGCAGGTCGAGGTGCTGACGGGCGATCTGCTCGATCTGTCCAGCCTCATGCGCGCGTTCGCCTACGCAGATCCGGACGAGGTCTACAACCTCGGCGCCGTCTCCTTCGTCGCCTACTCGTGGGAGAACGCACGTCTGACCACCGATGTCACCGGCGGCGGGGTGCTGAACATGCTCGAAGCCACGCGTGGCTACCAGGACATGGCGGGCAAGCAGGTTCGCTTCTACCAGGCGTCGAGCTCCGAGATGTTCGGCAAGGTGCAGGACGTCCCGCAGCGCGAGTCGACGCTGCTGTGGCCGCGTTCGCCGTACGGAGTCGCCAAGGTCTACGGCCACTACATGACGATCAACTACCGCGAGTCGTACGACATGCATGCCAGCTCGGGCATTCTGTTCAACCACGAATCACCGCGTCGCGGAATCGAATTCGTGACGCGAAAGGTCACCCGCTCCGTTGCTCGTATCGCGCTCGGCCTGCAGAGCGAGATCTCGCTGGGCAATCTCGACGCCAAGCGCGACTGGGGCTTCGCCGGCGACTACGTCGAGGCGATGTACCTCATGCTGCAGCAGGAGCAGGCCGACGACTACGTCATCTCCACCGGAGAGACGCACTCCATCCGCGAACTGCTCGACCACGCATTCGCCGCCGTCGACATCACCGACTGGTCCGAGTACGTCAAGATCGACCCCCGCTTCTTCCGCCCCGCCGAGGTGGACCTGCTCGTCGGCGACTCGTCGAAGGCCCAGGAGAAGCTCGGATGGAAGCCTAAAGTCACCTTCCCCGAACTGGTTTCGATGATGGTGCAGAGCGACTTGGCCGAGCAGTCGGCCGACGTGGTCAAGATCGCGTGACTGCCAGGCGGGAGCCGCCTAGCGCCCTCGTGACGGGGGTTGCCGGGCAGGACGGCAGCTACTTGTCCGAAGCGCTCGTCGATCTAGGATGGACGGTCCACGGTGTGGCTCGGCCGGGCTCGATGAGCGTCGTCGACGACGTCACGATGCATCAGGTCGATCTCGGTGAGCCGGGCGCCGCGTCGGATCTCGTCGGTGCCACCGACCCCGACTACGTCTTCCATCTCGCCGGCATCTCGTCGGTGTGGCGGTCGTGGAAGGACCCGGTGTTGACCACCCGAGTCAACGGCGTCTCGGCCGCATCGCTGCTCGACGCCTGCCACACGCATCAGGAGGCGTCGGGCAAACGGGTCATGGTGATCAACGCGTCGAGTGCCGAGATCTTCGCCGGGTCCTCGGACCCGATCCAGAACGAGAATTCGCGTATCGCGCCGACGTCGCCCTACGGTGCATCGAAAGCACTGAGTCACAACATGGTTCAGGTGTACCGATCTCGCGGTCTCGAAGCCACGAACGCGATTCTGTTCAACCACGAGTCGCCGCGACGGCCCGATACGTTCGTCACCCGCAAGATCACGAAGGCGGCCGCCGCGATCGTTCGTGGCACGCAGAGCAAGCTCGAGCTCGGCAGTATGTCCGCGCAACGCGATTGGGGTTGGGCGCCCGACTATGTCGCCGCGATGGTCGCGATGGCGTTGCACGGCAAGGGTGACGACTTCGTCGTCGCGACCGGGCAGTCGCACAGCGTCGCCGACTTCGTCGCCGCCGCGATGGCAGCCGTCGGGATCGACGACTGGCGCAGCTACGTGGATGCGGATCCCGAGATGCTGCGTCCCGCCGATTCGGCCAGAATGATCGGCGACGCGTCCAAGGCACGCGACGTGCTCGGGTGGGCGCCCACCAAGAACTTCGAGGAGATCGTCACCGCGATGGTCGAATTCGACATGACCGAGGAGATGGCAGCATGACAGCGGTGGAAGAACCCACGACGGACGCGAAGATCCACCACGTGTCGGACTACAAGATGCAGGACATCTCGTTGGCCCGCAAGATCCGAAACCGGATCGGCACACTGGGTTTCAACATGGTGGTCACCTACATCCCGTCGCACGTCGTACGGCAGAACTTCCTGCGCGCGTTCGGGGCGACGATCGGCAAGGACACGTCGATCTTCCGCGGCACCACGATCCTCGACATCGAGAATCTCGTGATCGGTGAGGCATGCTCCATCGGCTTCCGGTGCATGTTCGACGCGCGCGGTGGAATCACCATCGGCGACAACGTCGTCATCGCGAGCGACACGCACATCATCGGTGGGTACCACGACCACAACGATCCGACGTTCAAGCCGATTCTTGAACCGACGTTCATCGGTGACTACGTCTGGATCGCCAGCCGGTGCACGGTGCTCAGCGGTGCCACGATCGGCCGTGGCGCCGTCGTCGGCGGCTGCTCGATGGTGCGCGGCACGGTGAACGAGCTCGAGGTCGTCGCAGGCACGCCCGCCAAGGTGCGCAGCATGCGTGATCCGAATGCGCTGCAGTACCGCCCGAAGTATCGTCCACTGTTCTACTGATCCCCACGTGCGTGCGAATACATAGCCCGCTATACATTCGCGCGCACGTGCTCCGAAGGAGCCCTCCCCGTTGATCCTCAGCGACCAGAGACTCGTCTACGTCGCCCCGCGCTCCGGCGTGGGCGGCGTCGGTGACTACTCCGACGACTTCGCGGCCGCCGTGCGTCCGCACTTCGGCGAGGTCGTCGAGTACCGCCACGACGGGCCGGGCAGCGATTCGGTGCGCGACATTCTCGCCCACCGCAAGGCCGTCGCCGCGCTCGTCGACCCCGGCCGCACCATCGTGCACTGCGAGCTCAGCGGCGGGTCCGTCGTCCCGTTCTGGGCGACGCATCGGCTCGCCGGGGCACCACCGGTGACCGCGACGGTCCACGACCCGCCCGGGCTCGTCTGGTGGCCTGCACGCACCAAGCTCCTGGCCGGCCGGAAGGTCCTCAATCACGGTCTGCACTACCCGTTTCGCTCGCTGTGGCGCACGCTCGAACGCCGTGTCGCGGCTGACCGCACCCTGTTCGCGTTGACCAAGGCAGGCGCCGACTCCCTGAACGCCGAATACCCCAGGGCCACGGCCAAAGCGAGCACGATCTTCGTGCCGGACCGTCCCGATCTTCCACCGGCGGAGGATCGCCCTCTCGCAGTCGGATTGTTCGGACTCGTGTACCGCGGCAAGGGTTTCGATCAGATTCAGAGCCTCCGCGACAGGTTGCCGCGCGAGATCGCGATTCGCGTCGCAGGCCGCGGCACCGACCAGCTTCCAGCCGTCGACGGCGTCGAGATCGTCGGCGAAGTCAACGACGCGGACGAGGACGCGTTCTTCGCATCCATTCGTGCACTCGTCGTCCCGTACGGCAAACGCACCATCTACGGCGACGCGTTCCCCGCGTCGTCCGTCGTCACGCGGGCCATCGCGTACCAGACCCCGATCGTCTGCCTGAAATACGGTGCCTTGTCCGAATCCGACGGCGGGGCAGTGGTCGTCGACGGAGGAATCGCCGACATCACCGACGCAGCGCGTGATCTGGTCACCGACCCCGTCGCGCTCCGCACGCTCCGGCTCGAGGTCGAGACGCTGCGCCGGGCCAACACCGCTGAACTCGTCGTGCAGGATTTCCTGGCGGAGTGGTCCAGGTGAACGCGAACCTGATCAAAGCCGGTGTCGCCGCACTCTGGACGTACGGCGGGCGCGGCATCGGACTGCTGTGGACCGTCGCACTGATCGCGCAGCTCGGTATCGCCGACTACGGCCACTACGCCATGGCGTTCGCACTCGCCGCGATCGTCGCTGCGCCACTGGATCATCCGTTCGGCGTTCGGTCCATCCGCGTCGACGAAGCCGACTACCTCGGCGAGCGCACCACCCGTGCACTGATCGGTGTCGCGCTGATCGCCGTCGGACTGTGCCTGATCGACGTGAACTACGTCGCGTGGTTCGCCCTCGTCGTCGCGGGCGGCGAAATGACCTTCAACGCATACAAATCGAGAGCTCTACGCGACGGCCACCCCGACGTCACCCAGCGGATGGACACCGTGCGTCAGGCGTCGAGCATCTCCTTGGCGACGGCATACCTCTTCGCCGTGTCCGAGCCGACCCTGCTCGTCGCGAGTCTGCTCTACGTCGCACCGTATTTCGTCATCGCCGTCGTCGCACTCGTCCAGACACGTGTCGCACGGCCGCTCCTGCCCGGGTCGTGGCGCGAGATTTCGATGTTGTTCTCCGAGAACCTCGCCAACGCCGTCTACATCCAGGGCGACGTGCTGCTGCTCGGCTACCTCACCGACAGCACCATCGCCGGCTACTACTCGGTCGCCTCGGTGACGGCATGGGCCGTCGCGTTCGTCGGCCAGTCGTTCGGCCACACGTTCCACGAGAAACTGCGCCTCGCCGACGGCCGCGTCACGGCAGGCCCCGCGTTGAAGCACACCGTCGTACTCGGCTGCGTCGCAGGTTCTTTGCTGCTGATCGCCGGTGTCGTCCTGTTCTTCACGCCCGCGCCGTCGCAGGTCGCCGGAGCATTGGTCGTCATGTCGTTCTTCGTCGTCATGCGCGTGATGAACTACGTGTTCACGACGGTGCTCTATCTGCAGCATCGCGACCGCACCCGCGTTCTGGCCGCGGCGGTACTCGCGCCGCTGAAGATGGTGCTGATTCTGTGTCTGTTCCCGCTCGGTGCCGTCGGCGCCGCTCTTGCATCGGTGGTCACCGATGCAGTCCTGCTCGTGTGGTTCACGCGGGCTCTCTACCGTGAACCCGCCAAGGAAGAGGTGGCCTCGTGAGGCGTGCGACGTTCCTGCTGTCGAAGGACCCGATCACCGAGCACGGCGGTGATATCGCGTTGTCGCGCTTGATGATGCAGCTCGCCCGCGAAGCGTTCGAGGTGCGGTCGTTGTGCTTGTCGAAAGAGACCGATCCGTCGCCCGATCCCGACGTCACCCGAGTCCTCAAGCCACGTGTCGACGCGAAGCTGCTGCTGAAATCGTTGCGTCCCACGCGCAGTGTCGTGCACGGCCGCTACGACGTCGACGCCTTCGTGCACGCAATCGAGGCGTCGCGCTCGGATGTGTATGTGGCCGAACACAGTTACATGGCCGAGCCGTTCATCCGCTCCGCCAAGTTCGGTTCGCCGTTCGTCATCAATACCGTCAACACCGAGTCCCAGGTGTGGAAGGTGACGCGTGGGCTCACCGGACGAATCGAGGCGCCGCGCATCCTGCGCGACGAGATTCGCGTCGCTCGTGCAGCCGATGCCGTCGGAACCTACGACGCCGACGAGGCAGAGATGTACCGCAGCAACGGCGTCCGAGACGCTCGGTGGATAGATCTGACGCTGGAGCCGACGCCCAAGCTCGACCTCACCGAAACCGCGAACCGTCTCGTCTTCATGGGCACGCGCGACTGGCCACCGAACCAGGAAGCGTTCAAGATCGCGCTCGAGTACTGGCCCCGGATCTCGGACGGCATCGACGACGCCGAACTGTGCATCATCGGCGCAAAGGCCACGGGCGCAGTTGATCCCGTGTATCCGCCCGGCGTCCGTGACCTCGGTTTCGTGGACGACCTGCAGGAGTTCCTCGGTACGTGCCGCGCACTGATCGCACCCGTCGCCACGGGCGGTGGAGTGCGTGTGAAGATTCTCGACGCAGCCAGCAAGGGGCTCCCCGTCGTCGGAACCTCGGCTGCCGTCGGATCGCTCGGCCCGGTGTTCGAACTGCCCACGTTCGACGACCCAGAGCACTTCGTCGCCGAATGCCGTCGCTACCTCCTCGACCGCAACGCCGCCGTCAAAGCAGGAGAGCGGATCTACGAACTCAACGCGGCTCGCTGGGAAGAACGCATCCCGCACACGACCGTCGCATCGTTGATCGGCGCACCGCTCCGATAACACCTAGGATCACGCCATGCTGACACGACGCCTGCTCACCGTCGCTGCTGCCGCAGCTGTTGCGCTCGGACTGTCCATGCCCACTGCGCAGGCTGCCCCGCCGTCGGGACTCGGTTTCAGCAGCGGTGCACCGTTCGTGCTTCTCGACGACGCGACCCTGAACAACGAGCTCGTCGCCGGCCGAGAGGTCGGTGCATCGTGGGTGCGTATCGTCGTCAACTGGGCTGCGGTCGAGACCGCGCCGGGCGTGTTCGACTGGAGCAACACCGACCGCGTCGTCGATGCAGCTCGGGCACAGGGATATTCGGTGCTGGCGGTGTTGGCGGGAACACCGGCGTGGGCGCAGGGTCCGATCCCGAGCATTCTGCCGGGTGCCGTTCCCGTCGATCCGAACACCTTCGGTGCATTCTCCGGCGCTGCGGCAACGCATCTGGGCGATCGCGTCGACACCTACGAGGTATGGAACGAGCCGAACATCCCGTCGTTCTTCGCACCCGTGGACGCGTCGCGCTACGTCGGTCTGCTGCGTGCCGCCTACCCGGCGATCCACGCGGGCGATCCCGGCGCGACCGTGATCGGTGGTGGGCTCGCCACGACGATCGACACCGGCGGCTGGACCGTGGCTCCGGTGACGTTCCTGCAGCAGATGTACGCGGCAGGTGCCGCAGGGTTCATGGACGCACTTGCCATGCATCCCTACACTTTTCCGTTCACCGTCGAGAACGACCCCAACGGCCAGTGGGCGCAGGTCGACCAGGCCCACGGCATCATGAATGCCAACGGCGACGGTGGTAAGAAGATCTGGATCACCGAGCTCGGTGCGCCGACCGGGAACGGTCCGATGGCGGTGACCGAGGACGCGCAGGCGGCGATCATCGGAAGTAGCCTGGCACGGGCGTCGACCCTTCCGTACGTGGGGCCGGTGTTCGTTCACTCGCTGCGCGACGCAGGAACCGACGCGTTCGATGCGGAGCAGAACTACGGTCTGCTGCGGAGCGACTTCAGCCGGAAACCGTCGTTCACTGTGGTGCAGGGCTCCTGACTTCTCGCCGCGTCCCTGCGCAGGTTTCAGCCGGCGCGCAGGTTGCAACGTGCGCGTTCGCTGCAACCTGCGCGGCACCCCCGTCGACGACGGGTTAACCGAGCTGAACCGTGGCGGTGGCGCGGTGCCCGAAGATTCGTTTTCCCTCGAACGTGGCTCCGAGCGCGACGACGGCAGTGCGGCTGTCGGCGTCGAGTGATTTGATCTTGCCGCTGAACTCGATCTCGGCAGCCTTGTGCGGGCCGACGGGAATCGGTGCGGTGAACCTGACGGTGTAGTCCTTGACCGCACCCGGGTCGCCGATCCACGAGGTGATGTAGCCGCCCCCGAGACCCATCGTCAACATTCCGTGTGCGAGAACGTCGTCGAGGTCGATGAGCTTGGCGAACAGTTCGCTCCAGTGAATCGGGTTGGCGTCTCCTGCAACGCCCGCATAGTTGACGAGGTCACCGCGAGTCAGCAGAACGGTACGGCCGGGGAGCGTATCCCCGACGGCAACGTCGTCGAACTTCACCGCAGGCTGGGCATGGTGCTCGACGATCTCGAGCGGCGGGTGCTCGATCTGCTCCTCGGCATGATCGGCCGCGTTGGCACGAGCTGCCGACGTCGTCGCGCCGTGCATGACGAGATTCTCGGCCGCCTCGACGATACCGCTGTCGACGTCACCCTCACGGCCGATGAGCAGCGTCGTGTACGTGGTCTGGACGAGCTCGTTGCGTTGATTGGACACGATGTTCTTGGTGACCATCATGTCCTTGCCCATGACTTCCTTGTAGGAGTCGAGCGAGACGTCGCAGTACAGCTGATCACCGGCGACGATCGGCTGATGGAATTGCAGAACCTGATCGGTCTGCAGCATCTGACTCAGATCGAATCCGACGGCGATCTTCTCGAGCAGCCGACGCTGCGCGAGAGTGCCGACCAACGAGATGAACGTGAGAGGCGCGACGACCCCGGTATACCCGAGCGCCTTGGCTGCGTCGCCGTCCCAGTGGGCCGGATTGAAATCCTGCACCGCGCGCGCGTATTCGCGGACTTTCTCGCGTCCGACCTCGTAGTAGTCGTCGGTTCTGTAGTGCTGGCCCACCATTGCCCGCGCGTGCTCAGCCGGATCGACCCCTGCCACTGTTGACTCGCTGTCGCTCATTCCAGAAAACCTACCGGTCTCTCCGCGACGGGTTCCACAGGGGACGAAGAGCTTGTGGAACGTCATAGGAACGGTTGGAGCGCATGATCGCTCGCCACAGTTCTACGCCGATCGATCGCGCGCCATCGGATCGAACCGCGGCGGCGAAATCGTGGTCACGGCGGCGAACGGCCGCGGCGGCCGACGTCGCACCGCATCGGCGGCAAGCAGCGCAGCCCCGTGCGCCGTCAACGACTCGGGGAGCGACGGCGCGAGAACGGGCAGCTTGAGATCTCGACGAAGAACTCGCCGCAGCGACGGAATGTGTGCGCACCCCCCGACGAGGGCGAGCGCGCCGACGGCCCTCGGCGCGTCGACGATGATGCTTGCCGTCCAGTCCTCGATCGAACGGATGGATCGGTCGATGATGTCGTCGAAAGAGTTGCGCCACAACCGAACCGGACCCCCGACGAACGGACCCGACACCTCCGCCACCCGCAAGCTCGACAGCTGTTCCCGCGCATAGCGGACCGCGGTCGTGAGAGCGTCGAGAGCTGCGGTCGACACGAGCTCGTCAGCGCCGTAGGTCTCGAGCAGATAGTCGCGCACCGCGTCGTCACACACAGCGCCACTGAACAGCGAAGTCCGCGCCGAACCGAAAACCTGTCCCGACGACGGGTCCACGACCGACACCGTCGTACCGGACGCACCGATATCGCAGATCGCAACGGTACGAAGACCGTCGAGCTCGCCGGTCCCGCGAAGAAAACGCAGCTGCGCGCCGAGCTCCGACACCACCATGCAGCGCTCGGACCGGTGCATCGAATACGCCGACGTACGCATCCGCGACGCGGGATCGTCCGGAACGGCGAGTACGACGTCCTCCCCGTCGACGCGCTGCGACAACGCCATCGAGTCGAGAAGATCGAGGGCGGCGCTGACGTAATCGGCCGGCTCGAACGAGCGCGCGACACTGGCCGACGTCACCGAATCGTCGGCGACGTCGAGTGCAGTTGCGCGTGCCGTCGACGTTCCCACCGAGACACCCAGCACCGCATTCATGACTACCTCGACTTCAGGTCAACCCCAATCCGACCAGCAGATACTAGCGGCAAACAAGTCTTCCGGTAGGTCGAACGACAGTTTTGCGATCTTTCGGTTTGTTTTCGCCGTTCACCCAGCGGCGCTCGTAGACGCCACAACCGCAGTGGTCGCGCTCGAACTCGGCGGCGTGGTCGTCGTTACCGGCGGCGTCGTGGTCGTCGTCGGCTCGGGAGCCTGAGTCGTCCGCGACGTCGTCGAGGCGACCGGACCGGGCTGCTGCGTCTGCGTCGACACCGGGCGAGGAGGGACGACGGGTACAGGGGCGATAGCGTCCCTCGTAGCGGAAATCGTTGTGGTCGTGCCGATTTCGACAGGCACGGGCGGACCAGGGGTCACGGCCTCCGGCTCGACGGGCTCGACGGGTTCGACCGTCATCGTCACCGCGTTCGTGGGATGCACCATCTCGACGGGAACGGGCGTGTGATCGGGCGTCGGCGACGACGTCATCGCCCATGCGGTGACACCGCCGAGCGCAGCCAGCACGCACGCGGCGGCCGCCGCGACCGGCCAGGCCCTTCGGCGAGCCCCAGGCAGGGCACCGGTCCTGGGTGCGACGACGTCGACTTCACCGACGAGCAACGCCGCGGCGACGTCGGGCGAGAAGGCATCGGTCAGTCGCTCGTCGAAGATGTCGACGACGAGCACCGGATCGGGTTCGGTCTCGGCCAACGCGTCGGCGACGATCTCACGTTGCAGCGAGTTCTCGCACACGACGGCAGCGCCGACGAGAACCAGGTCGTGCTGCCGCGCCTGAACCGACATGAAGCCGAGCGCAGTCGACACCGCACCGGCTATCCCACCCGGCGCAGCTGCGACCGGAACCGTTCGCTTGGCGATCGGGCCCTGCTCCGGCGTGCCGGTCTCGACGAGCGACGCGGTGACCTCGTAGGTGCTCACGTGCACGCCCAGCGCAATACGCACTTCTGTCACGGCTCCCTACGCTCGACGACCGACCGGGGATTCCGGTCGGTTTCTCGTGCGTCAGGTTACCGCTGTGCCCGGTTCGAGGGACAGTCAGAGGGACAAATCCGACACCGCGGCCCGGGCGGCCTCGGCTGCCTGCATTTCCCGGGCATAGAGCAACCCGAAGGTGAATCCGTTCTCACCCGGCGTGACACCGGCGACGCGGCCGAGTTTCTGCAGTGTCTGCGCAGCGACGACCGAATCCTGATGCTCGCCCAGCACCTCCTGGACGTGCTTGAACTTCTTGATCTCGGCCTTGGCTTCCTTCTTGCCGAGGATCGGCTGCATGAGCTCGGCGGCGTACCGGGCGCGCTTCGCCGCTTTCCGCGCCTTGTGCAGTGCTTCGTCGTCACCCAGTTCGATGGCCTGATCGATACGCCTGGCGACCTTCTTGGACGCTTTCCGCGCCAACTTGGTCAGAGACTTCTCGCCGACGTCCTCGGCTCCGTCGACCAACGGAAGCTTCTGCGACCATGTCGTCAGGGTGGTGAGCAGGCGGCGGTACCGGTCGCCGTCGAGTTCGGTGGTCACAATCGCACGAGAACGAATCTGCTCGGCCAGCAGGTCGTTCTCGATGCGCGACGCGACCGGGCCCAGCACCAGTTCTTCGGGGAGCGTGTGCACCGCGGCGGAGAATCGAGCTCGTTGCACCTGCCGGTCACGAACCTCACCGAGAAGCCCTGCATACCAGGACAATTCCTCGTCGAAACGCTCGGCTTGCTCGTCGTCGAACAGATCCGCGAACACACGGAGCGTGCTGCGGTAACGCCGGATCGCCACACGCGTCGAATGAATGGGGTCGAGACCGCGTCGCAGATAGACGTCGCCGGCGAAGATGGCCTGCGCCTGCTCGTCGAGGTAGGCCGCGACAACGCCGATCGGTGTCGACGACGGCCGGGCCGGCCGAGTCGTCAACGCGCGGTGCAGTTTCGAGGAACTGGCCGATCGCGTGGCGCCTGCGGACTTCAGGACCTTCGCGGCCTTGTCGAGAGTTTTCTCCGACCCGGCAGGCCCCAGTTCGACTTCGAGCTCACGCCAAACGCTCCCCGGCGCTCCTGGGACGTCGGCGCTGACCGAATCGTCGGCGACCTCGGCGAGTACCGCCCCACCGGCACCGGTGACGACATGAACGCGGCGCAACGACGTGAGCGTCGCGACGGGTACCAGTGGCTTGCCGAGGGCGGCGCCGACGAGAAGATCTGCGAGCTCGTCCGGAACCACCGCGTCCTCACCGGTTCCGAGCGGGAGCCGAATCTCTGTGCGGGCCTTGTCCGCCGGCACCTTCGCGTGCCATCCGGTATCGGCATCTCCCCGACGGCGACGGAGCGTGATGCCTCGCCGCAGAAGATCCAGATCTGCTGTGTCGTAGTAACTACTGACCAACTGCACTTCCGATACGTCGATCGAACCACCCTTCGGGGCCAGATCGGTCAAGGAGGGAAAGACGAAGTCCGCATCTGCGTCGAACTTGTCTTCACGTTCGGTCTGAATCGAAGCCATACCAACCAGTGTGCCCGATTCGAATGAACATCAATCGATCATCCGGCCGGAACGTGCGTCGGAGAGGTGAACACGGCACGGGACGGGTTGCCGTCGCCGCCAGCCTGATCCGCATCCCTCGACATTGCACCGGCGGACGCGGTCACCCCGCCTGCGACCACAAGCGCAACCACACCACCGAGATACCGAGACCTCTTCAGCCTGCCCCGGTGCCTGGACGACGAGTCGCTGTGCCGTGGTCTCCCCGCCGCCGGCCCTGCACCCGAGACGGAAAGCCGAGCCGCGGTTCCGGCAGCTCCCCTCGCGGCGAGCAGTTGTGGATCGGCAGGGACGAACACGGGCACCGATACCGCGTCGAACAGCGACTGTCGGACGATCTGCATGTCGGCGCCCCCGCCGACCGCGAAGAGCGCGCCGACGTGACCATGCGCGGCAATCATCGCCTCGGCGAGTGTGACCGCGTCGTAGACATCGTCACGAATGAGGTCGTCCAGGTCGCTGCGATACACCGTGACCGCGCCGCCCGACAGCGGGCCGTCGATGTCGACCGCGCTGAAACGCGACAGTCGCTCCTTGCCCGCGCACACGCTCTCGACGAACGTTTCCTGCACGTCGGGAGCCAACGGACGGCCGAAGCCGTACCGCTCGAGCAGAAACCGCACGAGGGCCGCGTCGCAGGCATCGCCGGACAACACGGTGGTGCGACGTGAGACGTGTACGTGGCCCGACGCGACGTCGACGATGGACACGGTGACGCCGCCGGCGCCGACGTCGAACAACGCAACGGTCTCCTCGTCGACGAGCAGTCCGGTTTCCTGCAGTGCACCGATCTGCGCACCGAGGTCGGACACGAGTGCAAGACCGTCCACGTACTCGACGCCGTAGGCCTCGGTCGGATTCTTGTCGCGCAGCGCCAGTACGGGAGAGGGCGTCTGTCCCGCCATGTCCTTCACCGTCGCGGTGACGGCCTTCCAGTAGTTCTGCGACGCGGCCGGAAGGGCGGCGAACATCTCGGTGCTCGTCGGTGGAGTACTGGTCGAGTCCACCGAAAGCCCGTGAATGCCACTCACGCCGAGGGATGCGCCGAATACGGCGGTCATCGAAAAACCTCGCTCCATGTAAGCCCCGACCCACACGGTTGCTACGCAAGGCTAGCCGAAAAACAAGCACAACGCAGGTTTCCAACCGATAAACCGACCTCTGGTGCGGTTCAGTCAACCGGGGACTGCACGAAGTTGAGGTAGGCCTTCGACGGCGTCGGACCCCGCTGACCTTGGTATTTCGACCCCACGGACGCGCTTCCGTACGGGTTCTCCGCGGGGCTGGACAGCCGGAACAGGCACAGCTGCCCGATCTTCATGCCCGGCCACAACGTGATGGGCAGATTCGCGACGTTCGACAGCTCCAGCGTGATGTGACCGCTGAACCCCGGATCGATGAATCCTGCCGTCGAGTGTGTCAGCAGCCCGAGACGGCCGAGCGAGCTCTTGCCCTCCAGTCGTCCCGCGAGGTAGTCCGGCAGTGTCGTCAGCTCCAGAGTCGAACCGAGCACGAACTCGCCCGGGTGCAGCACGAACGGCTCGCCCTCAGCCGGCTCGACGAGCGTCGTCAATTCGTCCTGCCGTTTCGATGGATCGATGTGGGTGTAGCGAGTGTTGTCGAACACCCTGAACAGCTTGTCGAGCCGCACATCGACACTCGACGGTTGCACCATCGAGGCATCGAACGGCTCGATGCCAAGGTTGCCGGTGGACACTTCGGCACGGATATCGCGGTCGGAAAGCAGCACACCGAAGGCTAACGTGCCGCCCGGAAAGTGGGTAACGCTGCACCACCCGTCCGCGACTGGTTACCGGCGGGTATCGAAGTCGCCGCTCGCGCGGGCACGCCGAGATCCGTCTCCGCGCCCACCCCTTCGGATTTTTGCCGGACTCACGTTCGTTCCATTTGCGCCGATAATGAGCAATGTCCACCAATTCTGGCCTCATCACGGGGCTATCACAGAGGGATGACGATGAATTCCACCTTCCTGCTCGATCGGGGACTCGGAGAACGAATGCGTAATCACGTTCTCGTTCCACCCGAGTCGAGCTATTTCGACCATGAATTGCAGTGCACGGTGCTGGCCACCACGCCGAGCGCACGCCCGGACCTGTGGCGAGAATTCGTCGAGGGCGCGCGAGAGAGTTATTCGCATTTCGGTGTCGAGAAAGCGTTGGAGTACGAGCGAATCGCAGACGGGTCGACGACGTCGCTGTTTTTCGCGAAGCTGAGCAGATCGGGAGAATTGTGTGGAGGTCTGCGGGTTCAGGGCCCGTACTCCTACCCGCAGCAGACTCACGCGGATCTGGAGTGGGCGTCGTCGCCGACCGGTCGAGCCGCACTGCGGTCGATGGTGGCCGATCGGCTTCCACATGGCGTCGTGGAAATGAAGACCGTGTGGTCGTCGGTCGACGGACCTCGGTGCGGTAGACCCGGATACCTCGGCGCCATCGGTGCATCGCTGGCCGCCGCCGTTCTCGGATGCCGCTTCACTCTCGCGACGAGCGCTGACCACGCTGTGGGCCCCTATCTCGACTCGGGTGCCGTGATGGCGGCCCACATCGACCCAGTGCCGTACCCCGACCACCGCTACAACACTCGGATCCTGTGGTGGGATCAACGCGCGATACATGCGACTGCGAGTGCCGAAACCTATCGCTACATCTCCGACGCGGTCGACGCTCTGTTGGGCCGCGCCCCCATCCCCACGGAGGCTGCTGCATCATGACCACACATTGGCAAGCAATCGTTCTCGACGAAACCGACGCGGCGGACCGCGCGGAACTCAGGCGGCTGCGCGACGATCCGACGATCGAGTTTCTCGACACACTGTCGGTACAACGCGAGGGACTCGCGCGGCTGACACCGCCTACGCCGCAGGAAATTCTCGACGAACCGATGCGGTGGGTGCACTACCCGTGGCGTCGAACCGTCGTCGCGACACTGGGACCCGTCGCCTTCCGCCGACTGCGGCTCGACCGCAATCGCAACAAGATCACCGCCGAAGAACAGGATCGATTGTCGACTCTGAAGATCGGCATCGTCGGCCTGAGCGTCGGTCATGCCATTGCCTACGCACTGGCTCTCGACGGAGTATGCGGCGCACTGCGACTCGCCGACTTCGACGAGATCGAACTGTCGAACCTGAATCGCATTCCCGCCACCCTGCTCGATCTGGGTGTCACGAAGCCCGTCGTCGCGGCACGCCGAATCGCGGAGATCGACCCGTACTTGCCGATCGAGATCGACGACCGTGGCGTGACCGCCGAATCCGCCGACAGCTTCGTCGACGGCCTCGACCTCGTGATCGAGGAATGCGACTCGCTCGACGTCAAACTCCTCGTCCGTGAGCATGCCCGCGCACACGGTGTGCCCGTCATCATGGAGACCAGCGACCGTGGCTTGCTCGACGTCGAACGCTTCGATCTCGAGCCGGAGCGCGCTCTGTTCCACGGCCTTCTCGGCGACATCGAATCGAGCACGCTGAAGGGATTGTCGACGCACGACAAGGTGCCCTACGTACTGGCGCTACTGGGGGCCGACGACCTGTCCGCTCGTATGGCGGCGTCGATGATCGAGGTCGACCGCACGACGACGACCTGGCCGCAGCTCGGCAGCGAGGTCGGGTTGGGAGGCGCGTCGGTAGCGGGCGCGGTTCGACGCTTCGGACTCGGACAGAAGCTCGAGTCAGGTCGCGTTCGCATCCACATCGACGAGCATCTGGACGCACTCGCCGTACCGACCGGCGACGTGCACATCGGCGGCGCGGTTCCGTCGCTGTCCGCCGACGAGTCCACGACCGCGACCGTAAGCTCTTTCGACGCGATCGCCGACGCGGCAAACCGGGCGCCCTCGGGAGGCAACGTCCAGCCGTGGCACATCACGGTGTCCGAGGGATCGATCGCACTCGAGGTCGACACGCACCGAACCTCCGGTCTCGACGTCGCCTACCGCGGCAGCCATGTGGCGTTGGGTGCGGCGTTGTTCAACGCTCGCGTCGCCGCAGCGGACCACGGCCTGGTCGGACAGCCGAAAATCCGAACGAACGGAGACACGGCACAGATCACCCTGCCGCTGACCGACGGCATCGACTCCGATCTGGCAGCCAAGTACCCCCGTGTGCTGTCCCGTGTCACGAATCGCAATCTCGGAACGCCCCGTCCGTTCGACGACGCGACGAAGGCTGCGTTGTCCGACGCGGCGGACGCCGAGGGTACGCGTCTGGCGCTCGTCACCGACCGCGACACGATCGAGCGCGTCGCCGACATCATCGCCGAGTCCGATCGCATCCGCTATCTCACGAACTCGCTGCATTCCGAGATGATCTCGGAACTGCGTTGGCCGGGGCAGGCCGATCCGAACACCGGAATCGACGTGCACGCGCTGGCGCTCGATCCGACGGACCTCGTCAAGCTCGATGTATCACGTCGCTCGGATGTCATGGCGCTGCTTCGTGATTGGGACGCAGGCGTCGCCCTCGGCGAGGACAGTCATGATCGCATCATGTCCAGTTCGGGTCTGGCGGTCACGATCGTTTCGGGAGACACACCCGCCGATTTCGTGCGCGGCGGGTCCGGCACTCAGAACGTGTGGATCGCCGCCGAAGAACACGGTCTCGCAGTACATCCTGCGTCACCGGTGTTCATCTACGCCCACGAGCCCGCGGAATTCGACGAATTGTCGGCGCACTACGCGCAGGCCCTGGCCCAGCTGAAACAGCAGTTCGATTCGATCGTCGGAATCGACGCCGGAGAGTCGATCGCGTTGGTTCTGCGTTTGTCTCACACCGACGAGACGGCTGTGCGCAGCCGTCGTCGAACGCGGCCTCATGTGGCTCCGAAGCCGGTAGAGTCGGGCGCCGTAGCGCAGAACTGAGTCAACCGCTGTCGGGCGGGCGTCGAGATGGCCGGGGGTAGCCGTGAAACACATCCGTAGTCTCGACGCTCTCGTCACCGACGTTGCATCGGAACTCATGGGAGTCGATGCAGCGTCGGTGATGACCGCGTACACGCGAGTACTGCGCACTCTCGTCGAATACTTCGGTGTGGACGCCGCGTACCTTCGACACACCGATTACGACAACCGCGCCACGGTCATGGTGGCCGAGTGGCCAGCCCGACCGGACGCCCCCGATCCGGACCCCCTCGGAGTCGTGTACTTCGCCGACGCCGACCCCGTCTTCGCAGCCTGCGAGCATCTGCTGCACCCCAAGGTGTTTCGGCCGCGTCCCGACGAAGAAGAATATCGACGACGGGTCAAGGCTGCGTCCGGGTACGCGGTCACGTCCATGGCGGTCGTCCCGCTCGTCCAGGGCAGGTCGATCGGGTGGGTCGGTCTCATCAAGGGCGGTGACCGCGACTGGTCCGAACAGGAGACCAACGCTCTGGTCGCGATCGCGTCGATGTTCACGCAGGTGCACGCTCGAATCGAGGCCGAGGAGTCACTGCGCACGGCGGCCGAACACGATGCACTGACCGGATTGTCGAATCGGCGTGGCGTGACCGACGACCTGGAACGACGGCTCGTCGCCAAGGCCACGGGCGGGCCGGTCGCGGTCCTGTTCCTCGACCTCGATCGATTGAAGGCACTCAACGACTTCTACGGTCATACCGCAGGGGACGCCTACCTGTGCGCACTCGCCGACACCCTGCGGGGTGTGCTGGATCCCGACGTCACCATCGCACGATGGGGCGGTGACGAATTCGTCGTCGTACTCCAGCCCGCGACGATCGACGGCAAGACGGCGTCGCCGTACGACGTCGCATGCCGGGTGCTCGACGCAGTCTCCTCCACCCGGGTTCTCATCGCTGGTGACGCGATCAACCGCACCGCGAGTATCGGTGTGACGACGGCATATCCGGGTGTGGACAGTGTGCACGAGGTGATCGCGAACGCCGACCAAGCCGCATTGGTGGCTAAGCGAACCGGCGGAAACAGCGTCGCACTGTTCGATTCCACCATCAGAGCCCGCAACGCACTGAGGAACGACGTCGAACTGCATCTGCATTCGGCGATCGAAAACGGCGAGCTGATACTGCATTACCAACCGGAGATCGACCTGCAGACCGGTCGTATCACCGCCGTCGAAGCATTGGTTCGATGGCAGCACCCCTCGCGCGGATTGCTACCCCCTGCGGACTTCATCGACATCGCCGAATCCTCCGATCTCGCAACCGAACTCGGCCGCTGGGTGCTCGAGGACGCGCTGCGCACCTACAGTGAGTGGGCCCGCGACATTCCGACGCTGGACATCGTTCTGCGCGTGAACGTCTCGCCTGCACAGCTCCTGGCGACCGAGTTCGTCGACATCGTCGCGCGCGCACTGACCTCGGGCTCCGTGGCCCCGACCCATCTCTGCCTCGAGATCACCGAGAACGCCGTCGTCCAGGACACCGGACAGACGGCGAAGGTTCTCACGATGCTGCGCGAGCTGGGCGTGAGTATCGCGATCGACGACTTCGGTACCGGTTTCAGCTCTTTGGCGCACTTGAAGATACTTCCGGTCGACGCGCTCAAGATCGACCGCGAGTTCGTCGAGCATCTCGACTCGGACGCGAGCGACCAGGCCATCGTTCGATCGATCGCCTCACTCGCGAAAGCATTCGGTCTCGACCTGATCGCAGAAGGCGTCGAGACCGAAGCGGCACGGTCCGAACTGCTCGCCGTCGGATGCCGTCGCGCACAGGGCTACCTCTTCTCGCACCCCGTTCCGGAAGAAGACATGCGAAACATGCTGGTCTCGGCTGTAGAGTCGGCTCCGTGATGCGGGGAGTCTCGAGGTAGGAGAAGAAGCTGAATCGACGTCGGAGTCTGGATGCTGTGGTGACCGATGTCGCGACGCAGCTGATGGGCGCCGACGCTTCGACCGCCCAAGAGACCTACGAGGCAGTTGTCCGAGGACTCGTCAACAGCTTCGAACTGGACATCGCGTTCCTCCGCCACGTCGATTTCGATACACGGTCGAGTGTGCTGATCGCCGAATGGCCACCGCGCACCGACGTCAGGCATCCGGACCCGTTGCACATCGTCCCGTTCGAGAACGCCGAACCCGTGTTCGCGTCGACCGAACTGCAACACGACGTTCGCGTCATTCGTGCAGGGGACGGAGTCGACGGATACCGAGTACTCGTCGAGTCGGCGTCCGGATTCGTCGCCGACACCTTGGCGTCGGTGCCGATGGTCGACAACGGCGTCACGGTGGGTGTGCTTGGGTTCGGAACGGTGTCCGCGCGTGAATGGACGTACGACGAACTGAACGCCCTCAGGGCGATTGCGGCCCTGATGACACAGGTCCACGCGAGAGTCGATGCGGAGAATCGCGTCCGGTACGCCGCGACGCACGACGAGCTGACGGGCTTGTTCAACCGCCGTGCACTGCTCACGTATCTGCACGAGCGACTCGACGATCATTCGACCGGGCCGATCGCGGTACTGGCCCTGCACCTCGATCAATTGAAGGCGCTCAACGATTTTCTCGGCCATCTCGCCGGGGACGAATACATCGTCGCAGTGGCAGACATCCTGCGCAGCGAGATCGGATCGGACGCGGTGATCGCACGTCTTGGCGGTGACGAGTTCGTCATCGTGCTGCGCAGCCCCGCCAACGCACACATCGCCACGGTGGCCGCGAAGTCCGTGCTCGATGCAGTCAAAGCGCTCAATGCGCCTGGCGTGGACGGAAACCGTCGAGCGAACATCGGGATATCCGTCGCCCACCCAGGACGCATCACCGCCGAGGCCGCCCTGAAAGGCGCCGACCAGGCCGCGCTGATCGCACAGGCCGACGGCGGCAGGAATATTGCGCAGTTCAACGAGGAGGTACAGCGGGAGAGCGAGCTGCGAAGCGACGTCGAGGTGCATCTGCGTAACGCAATCGAGGACAACGCATTGCTGCTGCACTTCCAGCCGGAGATCGACCTGATCAGCGGCAGGGTCACGGCCGTCGAAGCACTCGTGCGATGGCTACACCCGATCCGTGGCCTTTTGCCCCCGAACGCGTTCATCCCCGTCGCCGAAGCGACCAACCTCGCACCCCAACTCGGCCGGTGGGTTCTCGAGAACGCGTGCCGGACGCTGGCCGACTGGCGCAACACACTGCCCGGACTCGACATCTCGATGCGGGTGAACGTCTCACCCGCACAATTGGTGTCCACCGACTTCGTACGCACCGTCGCGGCCGTGCTGCGCCAGTACGGCATCGCGCCCGCGTCACTGTGTCTCGAGATCACCGAGGTCGCCGTCGTGAAGGACCTGGAACGCACCCGACGAACCCTGCACGGGCTACGCCGTCACGGCGTCCACGTCGCCATCGACGATTTCGGCACCGGCTACAGCTCTCTGTCGCACCTGAAGGAACTACCGGTCGATGCCTTGAAGATCGACCGGGCATTCGTGTCCAGCCTCGGAACCGCCGATCGAGACGACGTCGCGATCGTCGCTTCGGTCGTCGGACTTGCCGCATCCTTCGACCTCGACGTCATCGCCGAGGGCGTCGAGACGCGGGAGGCAGCCGATGTTCTGGTGCGGCTCGGATGCCGACGCGCCCAGGGCTACCTGATATCCCGACCTGTCCCCGCCGCCGACGCACTCGAGCTGCTACGGGGCGTCACCATCGACATCTGACGCACCCCCGTGCTGCTACAGTGTCTTCTCGCGGGTCGTAAGACCCGAACGCCGGTGTAGTTCATTGGTAGAACGCGACCTTCCCAAGGTTGAGAGGCGGGTTCGATTCCCGTCACCGGCTCTTCACGGAGTTATCGGCGTGTAACGACCGACCTGCCATTTGTGAACAATCCCGATGGATCCCCTCGCTCGCTGCGACAAGTCACCACGACCGGCATATCGTGAAGGCAACGCGGGGGAGAATGCGCGAGGGATTGTGTGAACCGCACACTGACTGTGGCTTTCTGCACGGTAGCGATCGCGCTCGGTGCCGGCATCGCGACGGCACAGCCCGTCGTGCCGTCCGTTCCCGGCCCTGCGCAATCCAGTCATGCCGACGCGATCCGTTACTCGGAAGCGCATCCGAACTCGACACCACCCGGCGTCAACGACACCTCGTGCGTGCCGTCGCCGAACCATCCGAACCCCGTGATCCTGGTGCACGGCACCGATGCGACGGCGTATGCCGACTGGGCGGGCCTCGGTCCGGTCCTGCAGACACAGGGGTACTGCGCGTATGCACTGAACTACGGCGCGTCGCCCGACGGAACGACGTACGGATACAGCGATATTCGCGACAGCGCAGCCGAACTGAAGGACTTCACCGAACACGTTCTCGCGCGAACCGGCGCCGAGAAGGTGGATATCGTCGGTTACTCGCAAGGCGCTGCGGTGTCACGGTATTACACCAACGAGTTGGGCGGGGCTGCCGTCGTCGACGAGTGGATCGGTATCGCGTCACCGACCTACGGCGGAAACGCGTACGGCTTTTCCCCTGTCGTGCAATCGATTCCGGGTGGAACCACAGCGGTGTCGAGTGAATTCGGGCCCGCACTCGTGCAACTGCTTCAGGGATCGGAATTTCTGAACCAATTGAACGCACACGGCGACACCGTGCCCGGCGTCCACTACACGTCCATCGCGACCCGCGTCGACGAGACGATCCAGCCCTACACAAACGCGCTGTTCCACGACCCGAACGTGACGAACATCGTGGTGCAGGACGTCTGCCCGATCAACAACGTCGCGCACTTCACGATCACCTACGATCCGACGACGCTGGGACTCGTTCTCGCAGCGCTCGCTCCGAGCGCGGGAATCGTCCCCTACTGCGGTCCGGTTCCTCTCGGTGCAGGCATTCTCGACGTCGTCGTCGCGAGCAACTGACTCCGACGCGTCAGCCAGTCGACCGCGAATGCGGTAATCTCCCGCGCGTCGACGAGCACGCTGTCCGCGTCGCCGATCGTGCCTCGACGGCCGGAACCGGTCGCGAGGAAATCCTCGACGACGGACGCGAAGTAGTCGTCGTCCAGGCCGTCGACGATCGGTCTCGACGTGTCGAACTCCTCCACCCATCGCCAGACCGTGCTGCCGTCGTCACCCCGCAGCGGGTATTCGATGCGCACGCGACGTTTGTCCGGTATGTCGGCGATGGCCTCCGCATGGTGCAACACCGTCATCGTGTCGAGAGGCGCCCCGACCATCAGCACCATGCCACCCGACGCGACGATCCGCGCCAACGGTGTCGAGGCGCCGTAGCCGTCGTCCATCGGGTGATCACGTGTCAGTTCGTCGGCGCGAAAACCCCACGCGGACATGGCAGCTCCCGGATTTGCGCTGGTGTGCACACCGGACCTGGAACGAATGGTCGACGCCAGGATGCCGTGGTCGCGAGCGGGCCGGGACGTCGCGGGGTCGTACGGCGGGACGTGCGCGCGCAGCGACTCCTGCACACTGCCGTCAGCGTTCCAGATGTCGACACCGACGTCCCAATCCTGGTACGACACAACCGTTCCCGACGGACCGACGACGTCGAGCACCGCGTCGACGAGCGCATCGGGGCCTCCGAGAACCGGACCGACTCGGCTGAACGCGGCGTGCATCATGACGATGTTCCCGTCGCCGAGACCCAGTGCTGCCGCGTCGGCCGCCAGGCTCGCCCGTGTATGCGGGCTCACTGGATCGAGCCGTCCATGCACAGCTGATAGGCACGCAACCCGATGAACAACTCCGACGCGTGGACCGGGTCGAGGAAGTCCCGCCCCGTCAACTCCTGAATCCGCCGCAAGCGGTACAGCACGGTGTTGCGGTGATAGTGCAGCCGTTCGGCTGCGTCGGTGGTCGATCCCTTGGAGCGGAACCACGCGTCCAACGTGGCGAGCAGGCTCGACCGCTCGGCGTCGGGGAGATCGAGGAGTTTGCCGAGGATCTGCCGTCCTGCGGTGCGTCCGGAATCGGGGTTTCCGGCGAGCAGCAGCGGGACCGGAACCGAGTCGAACCGCGTCGACGCGGAATCGTCCACGCGTGCACACGCCCGGGCGAGCCTTGCCTGCTCGACCGCGGCAGGCGTACCGGACGGAGACGAGAACAGCGAGCTGACGCCGATGTTGCCGCTGCCCGTAGGAATGGCGTCGACGACGGCGTCGAGAACGGCATCGGAACCGGCGAACAACAGCCCGAGCACGCCGTCGACCTCGCTGTCCCAGATCGCATCGACCCCGCGAGTAGCGATGTTCGCGCACGACGCCTCGGCCGACACGACGACGAAACTGCCACGCTCGGGGATGCGGAAGGTGCGCAACGCGTCGGAGACGGCGGCCGGATTCGACCCATGACCGGCGAACACCGCCCGGACGAGCCGTCGTCGCACATCGGCGTCCTGCTCGGCCCTGGCTTCGGTGCTCAGTCGATACGCGTCCGCCGCCGCATCGGAGTAGACGTCCACGAGGGCCCACACCTGCGCTGCGATGTCGAGCAGCGCCCGCGGTCGGTCCGCCTCCGAACGCTCCATGAGCTTTTCCCAGATCAGGCGTCCGCCCAATCGAAACGCGTGGAGAAGAGCGGCCAGCGGAACCCCCTGTTCGGCCTTCAAGCGACCCGCTGCACGCGCGGAGTCCAGATCGATCGGTCGTAAGCCCGCGAGGTTCGAGATCAGCGCCGTGACGTTCGCGAAACAAGCCTCGCGAAGCTGCTCCTGCGTCAACGACGTGGACTCGACGTATCCGTGCTCGGCGTCGAGGATGCGTCGAACGAGCTCGTCGGTGAGGCTGTCCACCGCATCCATCAGCGGCGCCGCCAGCTCGTAGGACGCGGTGGCAGCCGGTGCAGTCGTCATGATTCGATGCTAGATCACCCGGTGTTAGCCAGGCCACAGTTTCGTTGTGCGGCGGCACAAGAAGTCGAGAGCGTCCGCCCATAGCGCCCGCGTTCGGCTGCGATGACAATCACAGCGAAGGACCGATGCCGAGCGAGACGGGGGCTGCCCGAAGTGACCGAACGATCCACAACCCATCTGCACGTTGCCGAGAACGCGGAGATCGAGGCACGCCATGCCGTCGACACGGCCCTCGCAGAGCTCGGCGAGGGCGAGAAGACATGGGCGTCCCTGTCGCTGTCGAAGCGCGCGGATCTTCTCGGACGCGTCCGTGACCTCACTGTCGCGCACGGCAACGAATGGGTCGACGCCGCCCGCGTGATCAAGGGCTTGAGCGAGTCGTCGCCGCTGCTCGGCGAGGAGTGGATGTCGGGGCCCTACGCGTTCGCCGGCGGAGCGAGCATGCTCATCCACACGCTGACTGCGTTGGACTCCGGCAACAGCCCGCTCGCGTCGGTCGAGTTCGGTTCGGCCCCGGGCGACCGCACGACGGTTCAGGTCCTACCGATGACCATGTACGACTCGTTGCTGCTGAGCGGTTTTCGCGCCGACGTCTGGCTGAAACCCGGCATCGATGCAGCGACCGCGACCCGCAGCGCCGGGCTGGCCCAACGTGAGCCGACGCGGACCGGCGGCATCGGCGCCGTCCTCGGTGCAGGCAACATCACCTCGATCGCACCACTGGACACGTTCTACGAGCTGTTCGCGCACAACCGCGTCGTCGCACTGAAGCTCAACCCCATCACCGATCCGATGCTGCCGGTCCTGACGACGGTGTTGGCGCCGCTGATCGAGGTCGGCGCGGTCCGCATCCTGACCGGCGGCCCGGAAGTCGGAACGTACCTCGTGCAGCATCCGTCGGTGGCGCACGTGCACATGACCGGTAGTTCGATCACGCACGACGCCATCGTGTTCGGTCCAGGTGAGACCGGCGCCGAACGTAAAGCAGCCAACGACCCGATCCTGACGAAACCGATGACGAGCGAACTCGGTGGCGTGTCACCGACCATCGTGTTTCCCGGCAAGTGGAGCCGCGCGGACATCGAGTTCCAGGCCGAACACATCGCGACGCAACGACTGCACAACAACGGCTACAACTGCGTCGCAGCGCAGGCGGTCATCGTCTCGTCGGCATGGGACCAGCGCGACGAATTCCTCGCCGCCCTGCGTGACGCCCTCGACCGCGCGCCCGGTCGCCGCGCCTACTACCCCGGCAGCGACGCGCGGGTGACCGGAGCGCTCGACAGCTATCCTCGGTCGGAACGGTTGAGCAACGGACGCGTGCTGATCGGCGACATCGATCCAGGCGACGAAACGGCCCTGCTGACCACCGAGTACTTCGCGCCGGTCCTCGGTGTCGTCGAACTACCGTGCACCGGAACCACATTCGCCGAGAAGGCCGTGCAGACCGCGAACGACGACTTCGTCGGAACGCTCGGGGTCAACATCATCGCGCATCCCTCGACGATCGCCGAGATGGGCGATCGCTTCGAATCCGTTCTCGCCGAACTGCGCTACGGAACGGTTGCCGTCAATACGTGGACGGGCCTCGGATTCCTCTCCGCCGCAGCCACGTGGGGCGCATTTCCCGGACACACCATCGACGACGTCCAGAGCGGCATCGGCATCGTGCACAACGCTTTGCTGATCGACGGCGCGGAACGGACGGTGGTGCGCGGCCCGTTCCGGCCTGCGCCGCGCTCGCTGCTTGCCCGGGAATGGGCGCTCACCCCCAAACCTCCGTGGTTCCTTTCCAACCGAACGGCCGCCACGACAGGTAGGTTGCTGACAGCATTCGCCGGTAAGCCGTCGTGGACGAAACTTCCCGCGATCTTCGCCTCGGCGTTGCGCGGATAAGGGGGAAACATGGACCACCCATCGATCGCCGATTACGTCGTCGTCGGCGCAGGATCCTCGGGGGCTGTGCTGGCGAACCGGCTGAGCGCCGACCCACGCAACAGCGTCGTCCTCCTCGAAGCGGGGCCGGAGGACAAGAACAAGTTCGCGCACATTCCTGCGGCGTTCTCGAAACTGTTTCGGAGCGACGTCGACTGGAACTACGATTCCGAGCCCCAGCCCGAACTGA
Organism: Rhodococcus sp. Eu-32; assembly: GCF_003336925.1. Lineage (NCBI taxonomy): Bacteria > Bacillati > Actinomycetota > Actinomycetes > Mycobacteriales > Nocardiaceae > Rhodococcus > Rhodococcus sp. Eu-32. The sequence goes on from NZ_QGNK01000020.1 coordinate 45,093, forward strand.
AGGGCCGCAGCATCTTCTGGCCGCGAGGCAAGATGCTCGGCGGGTCGTCGTCGATGAACGCCATGATGTGGGTCCGCGGATTCGCGGCCGACTACGACGAATGGGCGTCACTGGCCGATTCGTCGTGGTCGTTCGACAAGATCGTCCCCTACTTCCGCAAGATCGAAAGCATCGAGAACGCAACAGCTCTCGACGCCGGCAACTCCGGCCCGTTGATCGTGTCGAACCAACGCAGCCCGCGTGCACTGACGTCGTCGTTCCTCGAGGCCGTGCGCGAAGCCGGCTACCCCGTCGAACCCGCGAATCTGCCGGAGCCGAGGGGCTTTTCGCAGACCATGGTCACGCAGAAGCGTGGGGCGCGGTGGAGCACGGCGGACGCGTACCTGAAGCCGATCCGCAAGCGCTCCAACCTGACCGTTCTCACCGAGTCGCAGGCGCAGCGAGTGGTGTTCGAGGGGACCGCGGCGGTAGGCGTCGAGTACGTCTCGGGTGGTGTCGTCCGTACCGTGCGTGCCGCGCGCGAAGTCGTTCTCGCCGGAGGGGCGGTCAATTCACCGCAGCTTCTCATGCTGTCCGGCATCGGAGACAAGGCACAGCTCGACGCACACGGCATCGAGGTCCTGCACCATTCGCCGCACGTCGGCAAGAACCTCACCGACCACCTCGCCGCGTTGATCGGCTGGAGCGTCGAGAAGGATTCGCTGTTCTTCGCCGAGAAGATCCCCGAACTGGTCAACTACCTCGTCCGACGACGCGGAATGCTCACGTCCAACGTGGCCGAGGCGTACGGGTTCATCAGGAGTCGTGACAGCGTCTCGCTGCCCGACGTCGAGCTGATCTACGCGCCCGCGCCGTTCTTCGACGAAGGCCTCATCGCGCCCGACGCGCATGCGGCCGTCATCGGGTCCGTCCTGCTCCGGCCCGAGAGCCGCGGCGAGATCACGTTGCGCTCCGCCGACCCGCTCGCCAAGCCCATCATCGAACCCCGCTACCTCAGCGATCCCGACGGGGTGGACCGGCAGGCGATGATCGAAGGGCTGCGCGTGTGTACGCAGATCGCATCGCAGCCGGCGCTCAAGGGGTTGCTCGGCGACATCGTGCGGCCGAGGGTCGGTGCCGACGCCTCCGCCGACGACCTCCTCACCGAGGCGCTCGAACAGAACGCGCACACGCTGTACCACCCCGTCAGCACCTGCCGCATGGGTAGCGACGCGTCGAGCGTCGTCACGCCGGACCTGCGGGTGCGCGGCGTCGACAAGCTGCGCGTTGCGGACGCGTCGATCATGCCGACGATCATCCGCGGGCACACCCACGCGCCGAGTGTCGTGATCGGTGAGAAGGCCGCGGATCTGATTCTGGGCTGAGCGCCCCGCCGAAATCCAAACATCACGGTACGGTCACGAATCGTGCCGTGTGTTGTCACGGGCCGTAACGATCGCGCTGAACGAGTGACCCTGTCCCCTTGCCGATGTAGCGTCGAATATGCCACCGCCACAACATGTATGGCGGCGTCGCTGGAAGACGAACGAGAGCCGGGAAAGCCGGCCATCGACTTTCGACCCATCCGGATTCGAGGCTGCGGCGAATCCCCCACAACGCTCGGGTAAGACGAGCCAACGCAAGGGAGAAAATCATCATGATCTCGATCCGTAAAGTCATGGCCACCACCGCAATCGGTGCGATGACGCTCGTACCGCTCGCGGCGTGCTCCAGCGACGATTCGTCCAGCTCCAGCTCCAGCGACACCACGTCGGCAGCAGCCACCTCGGCCGAAGCGACTCCGGAGCCCGTTGCCGAGGTCGACGACCTGTCCAACGGCGTCAGCACCGCGGTGGCCCTCGACCCCGGATTCACCGGCGCGCTCACGACCCTGGGCCTCACCCCCGGAACCATCGGAACCGCGACTCTCGCAGACGGTTCCATCTCCTTCCCGATCACCGGTGGCGAGGTCAAGTACTGGGAGCCGGGCACCGTCGACCCGTACGTGCAGGGCGAGATCATGCACGACGGCAGCGGACTCTCGCTGACCGCAGGTGACACCGTCGTCGAGCTGACGGACTTCGACATCGATCCGGGAACGTCCCTGCTGACCGGCACGGTCACGGTGAACGGCGACGTCGCCGCAGAAGATGCCGTCATCTTCGATCTCGACGGCCGCACCCTGAACCCGCTGGCCACCGGACCCGACAACACCGCGATCCTGCAGGGCACCCAGGTCAAGATCTCGGAGACTGCAGCCGGCCTGCTGAACGACACGTTCAAGACCGACGCCGTCACCCCGGGCCTGCTCGTGGGCGTCGCAACCATCACCATCGCCACTGCGTAAACACCGATGGGTTTTCGCAGCCCGCTCCGCGGACCGTGGTTCACCTCGGTCCTCGGAGCGGTTCTGCTCGTCGGCCTGCCGATCGTCATCGTCACCGGGCTGCTGTCCTACATCGCGTACGGACCGCAGTTCGGGCAGGCGATGCCCGGCGATGTCGGCTGGCTGCGGTTGCCGCAGTTCGATTGGCCCACCGATCCCGCCTGGCTGTATCGCCTCACGCAGGGCTTGCACGTCGGACTCGGATTGGTGCTCGTTCCGATCGTGTTGGCCAAACTGTGGTCGGTCATTCCGAAGCTCTTCACGACACCACCCGTTCGGTCGATTGCCCAAGCGCTCGAACGCCTTTCGCTCCTTGCGCTCGTCGGGGGCATCCTGTTCGAGATCGTCACCGGTGTTCTGAACATTCAGTACGACTACATCTTCGGCTTCAGCTTCTACACGGCCCACTACTGGGGCGCGTGGATCTTCATCGCCGGGTTCGTCAGTCACGCGATTCTCAAGACACCGTTGATGATTCGCACGCTCCGCGGACGCTCGCTGATGCAGGCTCTTCGTGACGGGCAGGAGCACGGCGATTCCGATCTCATCGCCGCCGACCCGTCGGAGCCCACTATCAGCCGACGCGGTGCGCTTGCCCTCGTCGGTGGTGGTGCGGCATTCGTCGCCGTACTCACGGTCGGACAGACGACGGGCGGATTCCTCCGAAACGCAGCAATTCTCCTTCCCCGTGGCCGTTCCTACGGCGACGGACCCAACGACTTCCAGGTCAACCGGACCGCCGCTGCTGCCCGGATTCCCGAGGACCATGCGGGGTGGACGCTCACCCTGACAGGAGGGACGTCGCCGGTGACCTTCACGCGCGCGGCGTTGCTGACGATGCCACAACACACTGCCCGGTTGCCTATCGCCTGCGTCGAAGGCTGGTCGACGGTACAGACATGGACAGGAGTGCGGCTACGCGACCTGGCCGCCGCTGCCGGAACCCCCGAACCGTCGTCCGCGCAGGTCACGTCGCTCGAGAAGGACGGTCCGTTCCGTCAGGCGGTGCTGCAGTCCAACCAGGTGCTGCACCCGGACTCGCTGCTGGCGCTGCGAGTCAATGGAACCGACCTGTCGCCGGACCACGGTTACCCGGCTCGCATCATAGTCCCGGCCATGCCAGGGGTGCACAACACCAAATGGGTCGAGACCATCGACTTCAGGACGGTTTCGTGAGGTACTTCGTCCGCTTCTACGGGGCGCGCCCATTGCACGTGCTGGCAATGGGTTTCGCCTTCGCTCTCATGGGCTATGTGGTCTGGATGGCAGGCATACAGACATTCTGGAATCGCGATGTCTGGTGGCAGTCCATCGCAGTGTGGTTCGCAGGGGCCGTCGTCGTGCACGATCTGGTGCTGTTCCCGCTCTACGCAGTCGTCGACCGGTCTCTCTCGAGCGGTATCGCTGCAGTCCGCGGCCGCGCCCCTCACGTCCGCTGGCGTGTATCGCCGCTCAACTACATCCGAATCCCGTTGATGGGGACGGCATTGACGTTCGTGCTGTTCTTGCCCGGGATCATCTCGCAGGGGTCGGAAACCTACGTTGCCGCAACGGGTCTGACTCAGGACCCGTTCCTCGGACGGTGGCTCGCGCTCACCGCAGCATTGTTCGGGATCAGCGCCATCACCTATGCACTTCGCATCGCACTCACCAGGAGGCCCGCATGACTGTCACAGCCGACGAGCTGTTTCGACGGGCCTCCTCGGGCCTTCCCTGTTGGATGGGAGATTCCGACGGCACACGCGTCTCGTTGCCGATCGCTCGATGGATGGGTGGCGACGCGTCGACGGCCGAAGACCGTATCGCCGACAATCGCATGATCGGCCATTGCAGCGGTCCCACACTTGATCTCGGCTGCGGCCCCGGCCGTCTCACCGAAGGGCTTGCGCGACGCGGCATCTCGGCTCTGGGCGTCGACACCTCCCGTGAGGCCGTTCAGTTGACCGTCGGGCGTGGAGGCCGTGCGGTGCTGCGAGATCTGTTCGAACCTCTACCGAACGCCGGCGAGTGGGCCTGCGTCCTGCTGGCGGACGGAAACATCGGCATCGGCGGAGATCCGGTCCGGCTGTTGCGTCGTGCCGCCGAACTGATCCGCCCCGACGGCACGATCATCGCCGAGGTCGATCCCCCGGGCGACGGCGCCGTACGTCGACGGACCGTGCGATGGGAGACCGACACGATGGTCGGTGACTGGTTCGCGTGGGCCAGCGTCAGCGCCGACGCGACGGCCGATCTTGCACGCTCGGCCGGCTTACGCGTCGTCGACATCGGGCAGATTCACGGGCGATATTTCGCGCGCTTGAGTGCGCCTTCGGCACCCGTGCTCGGATAGTCGGTGCCTGGGCCAACTATGCACGCACGGGCGGCGCAGCCGCACTACCAGTTCGTGAACAGCAGATGATTGATCAGCAGCGCCGCGAGTACCTGCAGGGCAAGCCAGAACTTGTGCGTCCGCGTGGGAAGTACCGCGGGGGCCAACAACATCCACATCGCGAACGGCAGCCAGATGCGTTCGGTCTCGGCCTTGCTGAGTTGACTCAGGTCGGCCATGACGACGGCGGCGAGCCCCGCAAGGACGAGCAGATTCACCGGATGCAGCCTCGTGAAAATGCGCGGCAGTGCGGCCGGTACGGCAATACCCAACGCGCAGAACAGCGCTGCGAAGTTGGCCCAGCCCCAGTACGCGAACGGCCGGTCCGTCGCGATGCCCTGGTAGTAGCGTTCCTGGACCAGCTCGTACCCGTCGAACCACCAGAAGCCGTACGCCGTGAAGATCGCCGTGACGACCAGCGCACCGGCGACCGCGCCGATCAACGGCCACGCCGTGCGCGCCGCGATCAGCACCGCGATCGCAGGCAGCCCCATCAGCACGAGACCGTAGTTGAGGTAGATGCCGAACCCGAGCAGCACACCGGCCGCGATGGACGCCGGCCACCGGTGATGCTTCGTCGAAACGGCCAGCAGCGCAATGCCCCACGCGACGACACCCGTGTAGAACGCGTCGGCGGACACGGCGATCCAGATCGCGGCGGGTGCGATCGCGACGAACGGCGCTGCCCGACGCGCCATCGTCTCGTCACCGAGAGCCCGCAGCGCCACCATGACCGCCATCGCCGCGCTGGTTCCCACCAGAACGCACAGCCCCGCGGCCCACGCGCCGCCGCTCAGCCCGAGACGGTCGAGCCACACGAACGTCAGCAACGCACCCGGCGGGTGGCCGGAGACGTGCGTCGTCCACGAGTCGGGTTGGTAGTCGAGAATGCGTTCGGAGAAGCCGCGCAACGCCTCCGGGATGTCGGTGATGCCGGGGACCTCGTGCAGATACTCGTCGGTCGACGCGAGCCGGTCGACGAATCCCCGTCGCCACCCGTCGATCATCGCGAGCGACATGGTCCACGCACCCGACGCGGCCCACGTCGACAGCAGGAGCCGTCGCCACGACAGCCGTCGAGCGATCTCGGGACCCCACAGCACGGCGGCGACACCGAGCAGGATCGCGAACGGTGTGCCCCAGCCGAAGTGGATCTCACGGAACCCGAAAAGCGGTGCCGCGTCGGCGAAATCGCGGACCTGCTGCGGAGTTCTGTTGATGATCGGCGTGACGAGCTCGTTGCCCAGGTAGGGGACGACGAACGCCACCGCGACGAGTGCAACGGCAAGAACGGCCGCGACGGATTCTCTCCAATACCGGATGATGTTCACCTAACGTTCGTGCGAGTCACTCGTTGCGCACAGCATAGAAGAGGATGGAAGAGGGAACCATGACAACCAGTGCCCGCCCCGACGTAGCCGTCATCGGCGGTAGCGGCTTCTACTCGTTCTTCGACGACGACGCCGAGTCCGTCGTGGTCGACACCCCGTACGGGGCTACGAGTGGGCCCATCACCGTGGGCGATGTCGACGGGCGCAGCGTCGCGTTCCTGCCTCGGCACGGCGCGAAGCACGAGTACTCCCCGCACACTCTTCCGTACCGGGCGAACATATGGGCGCTGCGGTCGCTGGGCGTACAGCGCGTCTTCGCCCCGTGTGCCGTCGGCAGTCTGGTGGCCCGGTACGGGCCGGGGACGTTCGTCGTCCCCGACCAACTCGTCGACCGTACGTCCGGGCGCGCGCAGACGTACTTCGACGAGGGTGGGGTGCACGTCGAGTTCGCGGATCCGTACTGCGGCGATCTGCGTGCTGCGGCACTGCAGGACGGAGTCGTCGACGGCGGCACGATGGTGGTCGTCGAAGGACCGCGGTTCTCGACGCGGGCCGAGAGTCAATGGTTCGCCCGGCAGGGGTGGACGCTGGTCAACATGACGGGCCACCCGGAAGCAGTCCTCGCCCGGGAACTCGAGCTCTGCTACGCGCCGATCGCCCTCGTCACCGATCTCGATGCAGGAATCGAAGCGGGACAGGGAGTTCGCGCGGTCGACGTGTTCGCCGAGTTCGCGCGGAACATCGAGCCGTTGAAGACGTTGGTGCGTGGCGCCATCGGCGCAGCTCCGACCGGTCCGTGTTCGTCCTGCCGAATCCACGACGGCGCCGACCTTCCGATCGAGTTGCCATGACACGCGTATTGCTCACCGGTGCAGCCGGTTTCATCGGCGGTCATATTCTCGAGGCGTTGCGTCCCGAACACGACGTTGTGGCCGTCGACGTGTATCTGGCGTCGGCTCACGGCGATTCGGGCCGCTCCGACGGCATTGCCGCAGTCGATGTGCGGGACCGAGAGGCGTTGGCGTCCTCGCTGAAAGGCGTCGACGTCGTCTGTCATCAGGCTGCCGTCGTCGGCGCGGGTGTGAATGCCGCCGACGCCCCGGCATACGCGAGCCACAACGACTTCGGCACCGCCGTGTTGCTCGCGGCGATGGCCGACGCCGGATGCACGCGGCTGGTGTTGGCGTCGTCGATGGTCGTCTACGGCGAGGGACGCTATCGCACCGAGGACGGCAGGATCGTCGTTCCTGGCCCGCGGACCCGTGCAGATCTGGATTCGGGCCGCTTCGACAACACCGACCCGGACACCGGTGAATCGCTGGAGTGGACCCCCGTGCCCGAGGACGCGCCGCTGCACCCTCGAAGCACCTATGCCGCAAGCAAGCTCGCCCAGGAGAACTACGCACTCGCCTGGTCGCTCGCGACGGGCGGATCCGTGACAGCACTGCGCTACCACAACGTCTACGGTCCGCACATGCCGCGAAACACGCCGTATTCCGGTGTCGCAGCGATGTTTCGGTCGTCGCTCGAGGCCGGCCGCGCGCCGCAGGTCTACGAGGACGGGGCGCAGGCCCGCGATTTCGTCCACGTCCACGACATCGCGACGGCCAATGTTCTGTCGATCGACGCCGCGTTGCCGGGGTTCACGGCGCTGAACGTGTCGTCCGGACAGCCGATCACGATCGGCGAGGTCGCTACCGCACTGTCCGACGCGTGCAACGGCCCAGCTCCCGAGGTGACGGGCCAGTATCGATCGGGCGACGTCCGGCACATCGTCGCGAGTCCCGAGCGGGCGCGGCAGCTGATCGGGTTCGAGGCAGCCGTCGGGCCACGGGACGGACTGCGCGAGTTCGCAACGGCTCCTCTGCGCGACGCCGAGAGCACAGGAGCGCCGAGTGTCTGACGTGACCGTGATCATCCCGTGCATGAACGAATCCGGTTCTCTGCCGGGCGTTCTCGCGCGCATCCCGGGCGGCTATCGCGTCGTCGTGGTCGACAACAACTCGACCGACGGTACCGCCGACGTCGCTGGCGCGCACGGGGCGACGGTCGTTCACGAGACCCGGCCCGGATACGGGTCGGCCGTTCACGCCGGGGTTCTGGCTGCCGAGACCGACATCGTGTGCGTTCTCGACGGCGACGGCTCGATGGATCCCGCCGAGCTTCCGATGCTCGTCGCGGAGTTGGACCGCGCCGACCTCGTGGTGGGGCGTCGCAGATCGAGACACTCGCCGATACATGCACGCGTCGGCAATTACGTTCTGGCCCTGCGTCTTCGCACGAAATACGGCCTACCCGTGCACGATCTCGGTGCGATCCGCGCGGTGCGTCGCGCAGCGCTCCTCGACCTGAACGTCACCGACCGCCGCTCCGGCTACCCGCTGCAATTGCTGGTGCTCGCGTCGAAGGCGGGGTGGCGCGTCGTCGAACGCGACGTCACCTACAGCCCACGCACCGCGGGCGCATCGAAGGTGTCCGGTTCGATCAAGGGCACCGTCGTCGCGGTGCGCGACTTCTGGAAGGTGCTGTCGGAGTGAACGTCACCGCGCTCGTCGTCGCCAAGGCCCCGGTCCCCGGTCTCGCCAAGACGCGGCTGGCCGCCACCGTCGGTGCCGACGCGGCCGCCGACATCGCCGCTGCCGCACTGCTCGACACGCTCGACGCGGTCGCGGACGCCGACTTCGCTACCCGCGTCGTCGCACTGACAGGCGACCTCGACGCCGCCGCCCGAGGGACCGAGATCGCCGCCAGATTGGCGTCGTACACCGTGGTTCGGCAACGCGGCGACGGATTCGCCGAGCGACTCGTGAATGCACACATGGACGCCTTCCACGGGCTACCTGTATTCCAGATCGGTATGGACACGCCGCAGGTGACGCCCGAACTGCTGAACGTGTCGGCCTCGCGGATGACCGACGGGCGATCGGTGCTGGGCCTGGCCCAGGACGGCGGGTGGTGGGCGCTGGGAATTCCCGACGCGTCGCTGGCGCGGGCGCTGCTCGACGTGCCGATGTCCACGCCCGAGACGGGCGCCGAGACGTTGGCGGCCCTGACGGCCCGGGGCGCGGAGGTCACGATGCTCGACGTGCTGCGGGACGTGGACCATGCGTCCGATCTGGCGATCGTTGCGGCAGATTGTCCGCCGGGTGGACGCTTCGCCCTCGTGAGTGCGAATGTATAGAGCGCTGTACATTACCGATAGCGGGTGTCGATAGCGTAGGATAGGGAAGTATGGGGAACGACTTCTACACCGCCGAGCAGGTTGCCGAGCTTCTCGGCCTGCACGTGCGGACCGTACGCAACTACATCCAGGACGGCCGGCTGCCCGCGGTGCGGATCGGCAAGCAGTACCGCATCACGCCTGCCGGACTCGCGTCGCTCACCGGAGGCGACGCTCCCGCTGATCGTCCCGACGTGCACGTCACCAGCATCGTCACTGTCGACACGATCGACCGGCAGACCGCGTCGCGCCTGGCCACGTCGCTTCAGGCTTCCGCCATGGGGCGCGGCAACGCCGGAACACGCCTGCGGATCGACACCGCCTACGACGACACCGCGTCGACCTGCAAGATCGTCGTGATGGGCGACGCCCTCGACACCGCGGAAGTGCTGCGTCTCGTCGACGCCTTCGTCGAGGGAACGCGATGACCATCCTGTTCGTAGACGCCGACGGACCTCTGCTCGGTTCTGAATCCGATGCCGTCGACCTGGTCGGTGACGCATTCGGACTTGAAGCAACAATGATCGCCATTCCTGCCGAACGATTTCGTCCCGAATTCTTCGAGCTCCGAACTCGGCTGATGGGGGAATTCACGCAGAAATTGGTGAACTATCGAATTCGGCTGGCCATCGTGGGTGACATCAGCAGATTCACGCAGGTCAGCGAGTCGCTACGCGCATTCGTCGCCGAGTCCAATCGCGGCCGACACATCTGGTTCGTTGCCGACCGAAGATCTCTACAAGATCGCATCGCAACAATCGACTAGCTGGTTTCTACGGTTTTTCTCAGAGGCGAGTGCTAGAAACACTATGTGGTCGGGTTACTCATCGGCATTGCGATCTGGTTGGCGTTGGCATTGATTGTCGCCGTCGTACTGGGCCGTGTCGCGAAGCGAGCCGACAACGAAGAACTCGGCTCGACGCTGAACTGGAACACCTCGGAGATCGACGACAGCGTGCATCACGACTGAGCGCTAGTCGGCCCGTTCCACTAGCGCGTTCAGGATGTCCGCAGCGGTGGCCAGGGTGTCACGCTGCTCGTCCGTCAACTCGGCCAACTGCTCCGCGAGAACTCTCTCGCGTGACGCGACATCCTGCGACGCCACTCGACGGCCCTCGTCGGTGAGCGTCAGCAGCACCTGGCGACCGTCCGTCGGGTGCGGAACACGCTCGATCAAGCCCATCTCGAGCAGCGCGGACGACGACCGTGAGATCGACGGCGGCTTGATCCGCTCTCGCACGGCGAGCTCACCCGTCGTCGTCGGCCCCTCGCGAAACAGCGTCGCCAGAATCGACAGATGTGCGACGGGAATCTTGTCGCTGGAATGCCGCAACCTGAGCTGCCGGTTCAGACGCATGGCCATGACCGACAGATCCCTCGCGAGGTGCGGGTCGGTGCTCACTCGAACAGGTTAGCGCGGCGAATCATTGCATTTCGAGAACCGATTACCCGTTTCTGTCGGTTTCTTGGGCTAAACTACCGGGCGCTCGTTCGAAACAGGGTGGAAGCCGGGGGGCTTGGTGAAACGATCTCTTGCCGTAGGTATTACTGTGCTCGTGCTGTCGCTGGTCGCTGCAGGACAAGCTGGCGCTAACCCCAATGCCGTCAATCCCATTCCGGGCCTCAACGGGGTGTTCGGCCTTCCGCCCCTGACGGGACGCACTGTCGCGGTCGCGCAGGCGACAGGCCTCGCCAGCGCCAACATGACCCAGAACTACAACATGCTCGGCACCGACCTCGGCATCATGTGGGACAACGGCAACGGCGAAATCCTCACCGCCTTCGGAGACACCGCAGGACTCGGCCTGCCCAATCTGTTGCAGGGCAGCGTCTGGTCCTGGAAGAGCAACTCCCTCGTGCGCAGCCGCGACGGCAATCTCGCCGACGGCATGAACTTCGACAGCATCGTTCGCGACCCACTGGGCCAGGCCAAGGAACTCGTTCCCAGCCCGAAGATCCCCTTCGTCGAGATCAGCCGCATTCCGACGGCCGGGGTCGCCCTCGGCCCCAACCAGTTCATGAGCTTGATGTCGGTCAAGAACTGGGGCGAGCCCGGCAAGTGGGAGACCAACTACTCCGGCCTCGCCGTTTCGGGCGACAACGGCGAGAACTGGGCGGTCGTCCCCGAGACGCAGCGCAACTGCGACGGCGGGAACCGCAACTTCCAGCAGAACGCGTTCTTGAAGGACGGCGGTTTCGTGTACGTCTACGGAACCCCTCCGGGACGAGGCAACTTCGGTCACGTCGCACGGGTGCCCGAGAAGGACATCCTGAATCTCGGCGAGTACGAGTACTGGAACGGCAGCGAGTGGAAGAAGAACGATCCGGCAGCGGCTGTCCCGATCGTCGACAACGTCGGTGAGCTGTCCGTCGCGTACAACCAATACCTGGGCCAGTACCTGATGCTCACCACCGACCCCTTCAACTCCATCGTGATGCGGCGCGCCTCGTCCCCCGCCGGTCCGTGGAGTCCGCCCGAGGTCGTCGTCGACACGCGACAACTCCCGAGTGCATACGCGCCGTTCATTCACCCATGGTCGTCGGGCCGGGATCTCTACTTCCTCGCCACCGTGCATCAGAACTACAACGTCCTGCTGCTGCGTACGACGCTGTAGGACAGCCCGTTTCAGCCGGGCTGCTGGCTGCGGTGTCACGCCGATAGGCTCGTGACATGGACGCCGCAGACTGGGACCGCAAGTATTCGAGCCGGGATCTGGTCTACGGAGCGCCGCCCAATCAGACGCTCGTCGAGATCGCCACGTCGCTGCCGCGCGGTCGTGCGCTGGATCTGGCGTCGGGCGAGGGGCGCAACGCGCTCTGGCTCGCGACGCGCGGCTGGGAGGTGACGGCCGTCGACTTCTCTGCGGTCGGACTGACGAAGGGGTTCGAGATCGCGTCGCGGTCGCCGAAGTCGGTCCGCGACCGGCTGACGTGGGTTCATGCGGACGTGACACAGATCGCTCCCGAACCGACGTATGACTTGGTTCTCGTGCTGTATCTACATCTGTCCCACGAGCAACGACGCAAAGCAATCCACAACGCGCTCGACGCGTTGAAACCTGACGGAATCCTCATGATTCTCGGGCATCATTCCGACAACATCTCCGCTGGGGTGGGCGGACCCCAGAATCCCGAACTACTCTATACGGCAGAGGAATTGGCGATCGATGTCGGGGATCGAGCCGTCGTTTCTCGATGCGACAGAAGGCTCAGAACAACCGACAGTGGTACCGCCATCGATGCTTTGCTACTCGCCGGTAAGTCCGGTCTTGGCAGCCGGAACGAACGGGGGTAACATGCCTCTATGTTACCGACGAGTAGCTAACTTGGGCGGTACTCACGAGACCGCACCACCGACTGGAGAGCGACGCAATGGGCCATTACAAGAGCAACCTTCGGGATCTCGAGTTCAACCTCTTCGAGCTGTTCGGGCTCGACGAGTCCCTCTCGGGTGACAACTTCGGCGACCTCGACGGCGAGGCGGCCCGCGACATGCTTCGCGAGGTAGTACGCCTGTCCGAGGGCCCGCTGGCCGAGTCCTTCGCGGACGCGGACCGCAACCCACCCGTGTTCGACCCCGAGACCCACACCCTGAAGCTGCCCGACTCGTTCAAGAAGTCGTTCAAGGCGCTCTACGACGGTGAATGGTGGCGCGTCGGCCTCGACGAGGAGATCGGCGGCATCGCTGCACCTCGCAACCTGGGCTGGGCCATCAACGAGATGCTCCTCGGTTCTCAGCCCGCTGCATTCATGTACTCCGCCGGACCTTCCTTCGCCAACGTGCTGTTCCACAACGGAACCGACGAGCAGAAGGAATGGGCCAAGGTCATCGCAGAGCGCCAGTGGGGCGCCACGATGGTTCTCACCGAGCCGGACGCCGGATCCGACGTCGGCGCAGGCCGCACCAAGGCGATCAAACAGGAAGACGGCTCCTGGCACATCGAGGGCGTCAAGCGCTTCATCACCTCGGCCGTCTCCGACGACCTGTTCGAGAACATCTTCCACCTCGTGCTGGCCCGCCCCGAGGGCGCAGGACCCGGCACCAAGGGACTCAGCCTCTTCTTCGTCCCGAACACGCACTTCGACTTCGAGAAGGGCGAGCTGGGCGAGCGCAACGGCGTCTTCGTCACCGGCGTCGAGCACAAGATGGGTCTGAAGGCGTCGGCCACGTGTGAACTGACGTTCGGCGGCCACGGCATTCCCGCACAGGGATGGCTCGTCGGCGAGGTGCACAAGGGCATCGCGCAGATGTTCGACGTCATCGAGCATGCGCGAATGATGGTCGGCACCAAGGCAATTGCCACGCTGTCCACCGGCTACCTCAACGCACTCGACTACGCCAAGGAGCGTGTCCAGGGCGCCGACCTGACGCAGATGACGGACAAGTCCGCGCCGCGCGTCACCATCACGCACCACCCCGACGTTCGACGCAGCCTGATGACGCAGAAGGCATACGCCGAGGGCCTCCGCGCGGTCTACCTGTTCACGGCCGCCCACCAGGATCCGATCACCGCGAAGCAGGTGTCCGGCGCCGACGAGGACCTCGCCTTCCGCGTCAACGACCTGCTGCTGCCCATCGTCAAGGGCGTCGGTTCGGAGATCGCGTACCACCAGCTGGCAGAGTCGCTGCAGACTCTCGGTGGTTCCGGCTTCCTGCAGGACTATCCCATCGAGCAGTACATCCGTGACTCGAAGATCGACTCGCTGTACGAGGGCACCACGGCCATCCAGGCGCAGGACTTCTTCTTCCGCAAGATCGCCCGTGACCGCGGCGTAGCGCTGGCTCATGTTGCAGGACAAATCAAGTCGTTCATCGACAGCGAAGCGGGCAACGGCCGCCTCAAGGCAGAGCGCGCACTGCTGAACACCGCGCTCGAAGACGTGCAGGCCATCGTCACCTCGATGACCCAGCAGCTCATGGGCGCTCAGGAACACCCGACCGAGCTGTACAAGGTCGGACTCGCATCCGTGCGCTTCCTCATGGCCTTCGGTGACCTGCTCATCGGCTGGCTGCTGCAGCGTCAGGCCGAGATCGCCATCACGGCACTCGACAACGGTGCCGAGGGCGCAGACAAGGCCTTCTACGAGGGCAAGGTCGCTGTGGCATCGTTCTTCGCCAAGAACGTGCTCCCGCAGCTCACGGCAACTCGCACCATCCTGACGAACCTCGACCTCGACGTCATGGAGCTCGACGAAGCCGCATTCTGATCTTCGGCTTCTCGACGGCCGCACCCGACTTCGGGTGCGGCCGTTGGTGTTTCTGGGTTCTGCCCGCAGACGCTCACCATTTCGCTGGATGCACGCGGAATCGTTGGCCATTTGCCGTGCACCTGGCAAAACGGTGAGCCACTAACGGAGCTTTCCCGGCCGCACGCTGGCCGTCGGCTTCGGGGAGTTCTCGGCCCTCACGATCGCTCGACGGATTCGGTCCACTACGACGTCGAACGTGAAGATTTCGCTCCACGTCCACCTGACGACCTGCAGTCCGGTGTCGCGGATCGAGTCCTCTCGTTTCTTCTCCTCGAAGACAGCGTCCCCGGGATCCTGCCCAGGGCGAAGGAATTTCCCGTACTTCACCTTGCCGTCGCACTCACCCATGACCGCGGGCGTCACACCGAAATCACTTCGTCCGAGGAACCTGCCCCTCGGATCGCGAACCTCCACCTGTAGCTCGACGTCCCGAAAACCGTGCTGATGCAGCCGAATTCGACTCAACGACTCGGCGACGCTTTCGCTCCGCGCGTCCACCATGTCCGCGACACGCCGGGCAGAGGCGATGCCCTGCCATCGACGTGCACGTTCCAACTCTTCTGCGACTTCGTCGAGCGATGCGCCGTGCCTCATCGCGACATCACCGAGCACCACCGCGGTATCCAGTGACATTGTCCGAGCGATGTCGACGAGTGTGCGTGCGAGTGTCGTGGTTCGAAAGCCGTCGACGATCACAACTTCGCCGAGGGGCGAACAGTGCGTCACCACCCCTTTCGACGTCCGGCCACCACCACGCCGATCACGTGTCACGTGGACCCGTGACAAATCGATCCCGTAGAGGGGAAGTCCATGAAGTATCGCAGCCGATTCGTGACTCACCACTGCTTTGTCCGACAACGTGGGCAGGACCGCGTCGATGAGTAGTCGATGCGTGGACCTGGCGTCGAGAGAGTCCGAGTGGTCTGCACCGATGTAGTTACCGTGGTGCAGCGTCCTCCAGCCGCCGCTCGTGCGCAGCGCGCGAATTTCGTGGTCGGCCAGGCCCATCGACAACGCGTCGCGACGACTGAGCAGCCGGGTGGGATCGAGTTCCATGCCGCCAAGACTGCACGCTGCCAACGCTCCCGAACGGGCTCCGCCGCAATCTGTGCACAAGTTCTGGGCCTGTGGATAGATTCCGGCACGGACGTACCGTAATGAGGTCCGTGACACATGCTCACCACTTCGCCAGACGCGCTCGAATTGGCTAGCAATTTGACGTGCGTCTGGCGAAACGGTGAGCGGCTACGGACCGCGTTCCCTCGATCGGCCGCGTGAGGGAGGAAGGACGCTACGCCTGCAGACGGCGGAACTTGCTGCCGTGGAAGATGATCGGACTGATTTCGCTCTGCACCTCGAGCGAATGGATACGCAGCAGCACGATGACGTGGTCGCCGGCGGGAACCTGCTGGTCGATGCTGGTCTCCAGCCAGGCGGTGGCACCCTCGATGAACACTGCGCCCTGGTCGGTGGTCAACAGCTCGAGACCTGCGAACCGGTCACCGGTCTTCGCCGCGAGCGTGCGGGCGGCATCGTTGTGCGCTTCCCCGAGGACGCTGACGCCGATGCTGCTCAGACCCTCGAGCTTCGGCCACGTCGTCGACGTGTTCTGAATGCAGACGGCGACGAGTGGAGGTTCGATCGACACCGCGACGAAGCTGCTCGCAGCAAGTCCGACCGGGGTCCCGTCGATCTCGGCGGCGATGGCGACGACACCGCTGGGGAACTGGGCGTAGGCCTGACGAAGCGTCGTCTGGTCGAGGTCGGTGTGCGTGAGCGTCATGCCGATGCTCCCTTTCGTGCGTCTGCTGCGGCCGTGACGGTGGGTCCCCATCGCCGCGCATAGTCCACGATACGAGTATCGGTGGTGTAGCTGCTGTCCAACAGGTACAGACCAGGTGCAGGGGTGATCGCACCGAGCTCGACGAGCACCGGCTTCAGCAGCAGATCGGGTGCCAACGCATGCGCGGGCCCTGCGCCCAGCATCAGCGGAACGGCGACGACGTCACGCAAGCCCTCGTCGGTGGCGAACTGGTCCAGAAACAGTTTGAGAAGACCGGTGTACGTCGCCTTGAACGTCGGGCTCGCGAAGACCACGATGTCGCTGGACGCAACCGTGTCCACGGCCGCCTTCACCGCTTCGTCACCCCACCCGAGCAGGCCCGCGCCCAAGGTGACGACGTCGATCTCCTGGTCCGCCTGCCCACCGGTGAGCTGCGATGCGAGCAGTCCCGCCGCCTCTAGGGTTCGCGAACCCGGCTTCGGATTGCCTGCCACCACCGTGACTGTCATGCGCCTACTTTCGATCGGAGAACACGTGCACGTCCAGCCAACCCGGTCGAGGTTCGCGTGTCCACGGTCAGAATCATCGTGATTCTTTCGAGGGGGAATGAAATGGCGTCGCGCGACGCTGGACTTTCTGGAACAAATAGTTAGCAAGAGTACGGAGGCCGGAACGTGCCAAGGATCGACAGCTACATCGCGCTCGGAGATTCGTTCACCGAGGGCGTCGGAGACACCGACCCCGCCAGCCCGAACGGCGTCAAGGGCTGGGCAGATCGCGTCGCCGAGCAGTTGGCCGTCGGCAATCCCGAGTTCCGCTACGCGAACCTCGCCGTCCGCGGCAAGCTTCTGGACCAGGTGATCGAGGACCAGGTCGGCATCGCGATCGAGGCGGCCCCGGATCTCGTCACCATCTACGCAGGCGGAAACGACATGATGCGGCCGAAGGTCGATATCGACGGCATCGTCGCCCGCTACGACGCGGCCCTCGCCGATCTGAAGGCCACGGGAGCGCGCGTCGTCGCCTTCACCGCCTACGACGCCGGCTGGTCACCGATCTTCCGCATGCTCCGCGGTCGCACCGCGATCTACAACGAGCTGCTCCGCGGCGTCGCCGAACGCCGTGGCGTCGAGCTCGTCGACTACTGGCGTTTCGACGGCTACGACGACCCACGTATGTGGGACTGGGACCGGCTGCACATGTCGACCCTCGGTCACACACGGATGGCAGCGGAAGTACTCGACTTCCTGGGCGTCCCCCACTCGATCGAGGTCGACGCCCTCGATCCCCTGCCTCCTCTCGCGGCCGCCGAGAGGCGTCGGGAGAACACGGAGTGGGTCAGGTCGTTCGCAGGACCGTGGGTGTCGAGACGATTGCGCGGCACGTCGTCGGGTGACGGTGTGGCGCCGAAACATTCGTCGTTGCAGGCGCTGTAGCTACTCGCCGTCCGCCGGTGGGGTCGCCGCAGGCGGTTCGGCGGGCGCGGGCCGATTCGCCGGGGTCTCCTCGGACGGCGAATCGGCAGGCGCCTCCGGCTCGGGTTCGGGCTCGGCTGAGACGCACCTGACGATCGGGATCGGGTCGTACTTGACCGTCCGCGTGTTGCGCGAGATCTCGTTGCCCGTCGCCACATCCGTGATCACCCTGGTGTCGCTTGCCGTGAATCCTGGTCCACCGCTCGACGGTACGCACGCGCTGCCCGCGGGCAACGTGATCGTGTTCGGGCTCGTCGGGTTGGTGCGCGGTCCGGTGATCGACTCGACGTCGACCGTCTTGGTGCCCCAAAGACGCACCGTGACATTGGAACTCGTGCCGAACGACTCGATCAGCACACCGGTTTTGGTCGGGTTGGTGAACTTCAGGTCGATCGCGCCCTCGAACACCGTCGCCTCACGCGCTTCCGGGTAGCGGCTGATGTAGTAGCTGTGTTCGGTATGCCCGGCGTCTTCCATGCCACCGAAGTACGACGCGTTGTACAGCGTCGTCGCGAACTGACTGATGCCGCCGCCGACGGCGCGATCGGGTCGGCCGTTGTCGATGATGCCGGACTCGACGAATCCCTGCGCCGACCCACGGGGCCCGGTGTACTCGTTGAGCGAGAACGTTTCTCCCGGCTTCACGAGAGCGCCGTTGACGATGTCGGCGGTCAGACGAATGTTGACACCTGACGCGTACTCGAACCCGCCTGTCGTGAACTCGCCGATGACCTCGTTGATTCCGAGCGCCTGCGCGCCTTCCGTCGTCAACGCGGGTTGCGCCTGGTCGTAGACGGCCTCGGTCGACCGCGAGTCGGAGGATCCGAGCAGAGTCGGCAACTGCTCCAACGTCTTCGGCCACTGGACGAGTTCGCCGACGACACCGGGCACCACCGTCGGTGCACCGCCTCCGAGCGCGAACGACGCATCCTTTGGCTGGGTTTCCGTCGACGCCAACTGCGGGGCGAGAATCGCGGTGGCGGCCTGCGCGTCGTATCGCTCTGCGAGAGCACCGTTTCCGTCCGGCTCGAACGAGACGACGCTCGCGATGGCGTCCGGCGCGAGGACGGCGGTGGCATTGCCTCGACCGGTGAACACGACCGGCGCGGAGACGGCCGGCGTCGCGACATCTCGAAGAACGCGGTCGACCTCGTCCTGGTGCACGGTCACATCCACCGTCTCGACCGGAAGCTCGACAGTGCCGAAAGCCCAGTTCGATTCGATCTCGTCGCGCGCCGCCGTCACGTCGACGGACTGACCCGGTGCAGGCGTCACCGCGACGGGCGTGGAGCCCTCGAAGACGACGTCGCCTTCGATCGGCTGCCGATCCGTCTGTGCGCGAATCGATTCCACGGCCGCGTCGAGCGCGGGTTCGTCGACCGTCGACTGCACACCGATCTCGCGGTCGGTGAAGAACGACGCCAGTCGCGTGAAGGGGTTGATCGGCTGCGACCCGGCCCGATCGAGCGTCGACGCCCAGTCGACGTCGAGACCTGCTGCAGCAGGGACCAATTCGAGATCTTGGTCGCCGGCGATCACACGCACCGGCTGGTCGACGCGTGCGCCGAGCTCGGACTGCAGACGTTCCTCGGCGTCGTCGTGACTCAGACCGCCGACCGAGATACCGGCAACCGTGACACCGCGGGGCACCGACCCGCTCGTCGACAGCATGTCGGCCGTGTAGAACACCCCGAGAATCGCGACGGCGGCTCCCGCGACGACCGCGATCTTCACTCGCTTCGACGGACCGTCGGCCTCGGACTGATGGGCCGGGGCTTCGGATGAGGCCGGCGCGGATGTTGCGGGCTCGGGTGTTCCGGGCTCGAGTCTTTCGGGCTGCAGTCTTTCGGGCTGCAGTGTTTCGGACTGAGTGGTTTCGGTCTGGGTGGTTTCGGTCTGGGCTGTTCCGGGCCCCGGTGTTTCCGGCTGCTGCGCGTTGGACTGCGGCACTGCCGGCTGAGCTACCGTCGGCGCGGCCGAGTCGACGTCGTCCGGTGCTGCGGCGTCGGAGGGCGCAAGCGCCGAATAGGCCTCGGTCGGCGGGTCGACGGGCGCCTCGTGCTGACCGGCTACGGGCTTCTCGGGAGCGGTCTCGGGGGGCGGTTCGTTCGGATCGATCGCGCGGAGAACCTCGGTGGGAGCGTCGTACGGGGGGACGTCGGGTGCGGCATCATGGCCGGCGGAAGTACCTTCGTCGGGATCCGGCTGTTCTGCACGCCTGTCCCTACCGTCTCCACCGACGCTCACGTTCTCGGCCCTCCCGAACCCCCAGCAATCCAATCGACATCCGCCACGAAGCTTACGCGGGCGCAACCGAACCTTCGCTTCGGAGGATTGGGTCGACAATACGAAGGTGGCCCCGCACCGCTGCCGGGTCGGGGGTCAGGCAGCAGTGCGGAGCCACTCCCAGTATCGCCGGTCTTTGTGATGCGTTACAACGGACGTTGGACTGTCTCTCAAGGTTCATTCGTTCGAATGAGTAACTGTCCAGATTTCCGCGCTGAGCCTGCCGACATTCGCATCATGTGTCTGCTGAAAGTTGCGGCCGCCACGGGCGAAGGTGCGCACAGTGGCCGCCGGAACGCGACGTTCGGGCACAGGCACCCAGCGGCACGGCCGCACATTCACCAAATCCACGTCCGAGGCCGAGGCGTCGTACCGCCAGGGCCCGTCGATCTGCCCGAGGAAATAGTCTCCATCAGCGGAGCGAGTCCAGACGAACGACAGGTCGGGAACAGCGGCGAACCGCTCCAGCCGACGCGCCGTGCGCTCGTCGTACAGCCGATCCGTCCGCGCGACCGCGTCGGCGAAATCAGCGGGAACCGCATCCAATCGACCACCGACTCCGACCACGCCCAGCTCGAGTGCACGATCGACGGCACCCCGCATCGGGGCGCGATAGACGTACCTGTCGGCGTCCGATCTCACGGTCGGCAGATCCATAAACCCCTCGTTTGACGGATCTGCCGACCG
This sequence comes from Rhodococcus sp. Eu-32, assembly GCF_003336925.1. Taxonomy (NCBI): domain Bacteria; kingdom Bacillati; phylum Actinomycetota; class Actinomycetes; order Mycobacteriales; family Nocardiaceae; genus Rhodococcus; species Rhodococcus sp. Eu-32. The sequence goes on from NZ_QGNK01000020.1 coordinate 65,861, forward strand.
GGTCATTCCGCCGGCTCCACTCCTGCCGACCGCCGGCCCCCGCATAGTGCGCTGACTCAGCGCTCGATGATGGCGGTCACACCCTGACCACCGGCTGCACAGATCGAGATCAGGCCACGGCCCGAACCCTTCTCGGCGAGCATCTTGGCCAGCGATGCGACGATGCGACCACCGGTCGCGGCGAACGGGTGGCCCGCCGCGAGCGAGGATCCGTTGACATTGAGCTTGCTGCGGTCGATCGACCCGAGCGCCGAATCGAGGCCCAAGCGCTCCTTGCAGTACTCGTCGCTCTCGAACGCCTGCAACGTGGCGAGCACGACCGACGCGAACGCTTCATGGATCTCGTAGTAGTCGAAGTCCTGCAGCGTCAGACCGTTACGAGCGAGCAGACGCGGAATAGCGTAGGTCGGCGCCATCAACAGGCCGTCCTTGAACGAGCTGTTGCCGTGGATGTAATCGACGGCTGCGGTCTCGGAATCGACGAGGTGCGCGAGCACGGGCAGGTTCCGCTCGGCCGCCCACTCGTCGGTCGACAGCAACGCGGCCGACGCACCATCGGTGAGAGGCGTCGAGTTACCGGCCGTCATGGTGGCGTCGCCGAGCTTGTTTCCGAACACGGGCTTGAGCGTCGACAGTTTCTCGACGGTCGATCCGGGGCGCAGGTTGTCGTCGCGGGTGAGGCCTAGGAAAGGCGTCACCAAGTCGTCGAAGAAACCGCGGTCGTACGCGGCGGCCATGTTCTTGTGGCTGGCGGCGGCGAGTTCGTCCTGGTCCTCGCGTCGAACACCGAATTCTTTGGCGGTGATCGCGGCGTGCTCACCCATGGACAGGCCTGTCCGCGGCTCGCCGTTGCGCGGAATCTCGATGCCGAGCATCGACGGGCGGACGTTGCCGAGCAGCTTGATGCGATCGGTCGTCGACTTCGCGCGGTTGAGCGACAGCAGAAATTCGCGGAGCTCGTCGTTGACGCCGATCGGTGCGTCCGACGTGGTGTCGACGCCACCGCCGATGCCCGCATCGATGCGGCCCGAGGCGATGGCGTCGCCGACCGCGATGACCGACTGCAGACCGGTGCCGCACGCCTGCTGCAGGTCGTAGGCCGGGGTGTACGGGCTCAGAGCGCTTCCGAGAACGGACTCACGAGTGAGGTTGAAGTCGCGGCTGTGCTTCAACACCGCGCCTGCGACGACGAGTCCGAGACGCTCCCCTTGCAGGCCGAATCGGCTGACGAGCCCATCGAGCGTGGCGGTGAGCATATCCTGGTTCGAGGCCTGTGCGTACTTCTTGTCCGAGCGCGCGAACGGGATGCGGTTGCCACCGACAATTGCGACCGGTCGTAGCTGCTTGCTTGTCACTGCGTCTCCCAACATCGCTGAAATAGCCCTGGTGGAGTTTCATCTTACTGACGAGTAAGTTGGTTGTCGACACCCGGTCGAGCGCTTCGCGGCGCCGAATGAAAGGTAGGACATGGCAGCCACCAAGGGAGCCCCAGACCTTTACTCCACGTTCCTGGCGTCCGCGCCGGGCGCGTTCATCGCCAAGCAGGCAGGACTGCCGCAGCCCGAGAAGCTGCGGCGCTACAAGGCAGGCGAACCGCCGCTGGCAGGACCCGTACTGATCGGCGGAAACGGCCGACTCGTGGAACCGCTGCGCACCCTTCTGTCCGACTACCCCCAGGCCCAGCCGCACGACGAGAAGTACGGCGCACTCGTGTTCGACGCCACCGGCATCGGTCAGGTCTCCGAACTCGAGCAGCTGTTCCAGTTCTTCCAGCCGGTCATCCGCAATCTCGCGCCGTCGGCGCGCGTCGTCGTCATCGGTACGACGCCCGAGGAGACAGCCAGCGTCGACGAGCACATCGCGCAGCGCGCCCTCGAAGGCTTCACCCGAAGCGTCGGCAAAGAGGTCAAGCGAGGTGCGACGGCGCAGCTCGTCTACATCTCCCCGAAGGCGTCGACCGGGCTGTCCGGACTCGAATCGACGCTGCGGTTCCTGCTGTCGGCCAAGTCGGCGTTCGTCGACGGCCAGGTCATCGCCGTCGGCGATCAGGACTCCGAAGCTCCCGCATCGTGGGACAAGCCGCTCGCAGGCAAGGTCGCCGTCGTGACCGGCGCTGCCCGCGGCATCGGCGCAACGATCGCCGAAGTACTCGCACGCGACGGCGCCACCGTCGTCGCCGCAGACATCCCGGCTGCAGGTGAAGCACTGTCCGAGACCGCCAACAAGGTCGGCGGCACGTCGCTCGCGCTGGACGTCACTGCGGACGACGCGGGCGAGGTGCTGTCGAAGCACCTGCTCGAGCGTCACGGCGGCGCCGACATCATCGTCCACAACGCAGGCATCACCCGCGACAAGACACTCGCCAACATGGACGAGAGTCGCTGGAACTCCGTCATCGGCGTCAATCTGCTTGCTCCACAACGCATCACCGACCACCTAGTCAAGGCCGGGGCGCTGAAGGAAGGCGGCCGCGTCGTCGACGTCTCTTCCATTGCAGGTATCGCGGGCAACCGCGGCCAGACCAACTACGGAACGTCGAAAGCGGGTGTCATCGGCCTCGTGCACGCGTCGGCGCCGGTTCTCGCCCAGAAGAACATCACCATCAACGCCGTCGCCCCGGGCTTCATCGAAACCGCGATGACGGCCGCCATTCCGTTCGCGACGCGCGAAGCAGGCCGACGCATGAGCTCGCTGCTGCAGGGCGGTCAGACCGTCGACGTCGCAGAAACGGTGGCGTACTTCGCCTCTCCCGCATCCAACGCCGTCACCGGACAGATCGTCCGCGTCTGCGGCCAGAGCCTCCTCGGCGCATGAGCGTCGTCAAGCTCGACGAGCAGCCGAAGACGTCCGACATCTACGCATCGGCGGCACTGGGCGCTCTGCCGTTCCTCGGATCGAGGTCGAACTCGGTGCCCGACACCGTCTTCGAACTGAACGGCCTGCGCGTCGATCCCGACAATCTCGCCGGGTACTGCCGGGCGACGGGTCTGCGATTCGGCGACACCCTGCCGATCACCTACCCGTTCACGCTTGTCTTCCCGACGGTCATGAAACTGATGGTGTCCAAGGCGTTTCCGTTCGCGGCCATCGGATCGGTACACGCCGAGAACGTCATCGAACAATTCCGCGACATCTCGTCGTCGGAGCCGCTGGACGTGCGCGTGCACGCCGAGAACCTGCGCGAACACCGCAAGGGCTTGTTGGTCGATCTCGTCAGCGAAGTCAGCGTCGGGCGTGAACTGGTCTGGAAGCAGACCTCCAGCTTCCTCAGCCTGCAGAAGACCTCGCTGTCGGGTGGTCCACGTGAAGCACCGCCTGCCGACGAAGTGCCACCGCCGCCGACCCGCACCCTGCGAGTCGACCAGAAGACGATCAGCAAGTACGCGTCGATCTCCGGCGATCGGAACCCGATCCACGTGTCGACGTTGGGGGCCAAGGCTTTCGGCTTCCCGCGCACCATCGCGCACGGAATGTGGAGCGCCGCAGCGGTACTGGGCATCGTCGAGGGTCGCGTGCCCTCGCGCGTCACGTACAACGTCCGCTTCGGCAAGCCGATCATCCTGCCCGCGACGGTCAACCTCTATGCCGAACCCGTCGAGTCCGGCTGGGATCTGTCCCTCAAGCACCCGAAAAAGGGTTACCCGCACCTGACCGCCACGTTGAGATAGGTGCCCGGCCCGGGTTCGGTGGTCTGGGTCCGGTGTTCTGGGTCCCCGGAGTGACCGAATGTCACATTCGGTCACTTCGGGCCGGGCCACCAGAGCGAGGGCGCCCCTCGGTCACTCAGAGTGACCCGAAAGCCACATTCGCTCGACCCCCGGCCAGGCTCACCAGAGCGAGGGCGCCCCTGAGTCACTCAGAGTGACCCGAAAGCCACATTCGCTCCGAACCCCCGGGCAGGCCTACCAGAGCGAGGGCGCCCCTGAGTCACTCAGAGTGACCGGAAAGCCACATTCGCTCCGAACCCCCGGGGCGAGACCGAACCCCGGCCGGGCCCATCAAAGCCCACTACCCCAGGTGCGCAGTTTTCTTACCCGCCAGACCACGCCAGGCGAGGTTTTCGAGCAGGTCCGCGGCCGCGTCGACCTCGATTTCGCCACCGGCGACGCGGTCCGCGACGGCTTCACCCGCCCCGACGAGGGCGACGGCCATGAGGCCGAAATTCTGGCCCGGCTCCGGGTCCTTCGTGCTCATCTCGAGCAGTCCGGCGGTCAGTTCGATGAGCCGATCACGACTGCTCTGCACCTGCGACGCGAAGGCCGACTGTCCGATGGCCTGCCGGTACAGCACCATCCAGGACTTTCGGTGTTCGCCGACGAAGCCGAGGAAGCCGAGGAGTGCGCGTCGTAGCTGCTCGCGCGGAGTGAGCGTCGGGTCGGCGGCTGGGGTGAGTGCCTCGACGAACTTGACGCCCTCCCGGTTGATGCACGCGGCGAACAGTTCGTCCTTGGATCCGTAGTACAGGTAAAGCATCGGCTTGGAAATCGACGCCTTCTTGGCGATCGCATCCATCGAGGTCTCGTGAAAACCGTTGTCGGAGAACACATCGACCGCCGCGTCGAGCATCTGCTGCTCCCGGACGGCACGGGGCAATCGCTTGGAGCCGCCAGCCATGTGTCCTCCCAAACAACGTCGAACACATAACCTTACTCCACGGTAAGGAGGCCTACGTCACTACGAGCGTTCGAAGAGCCCGTGAAATCTAGCAGGCACCCTTGAACTGGGCCACAGTGGCAGCCGACCGATCGACCTGCGCGGCAGGCAGACGCCCCGTCGCGACGGCTTCCTCGAGGTTGTCGAGCACTGCGGGCACGTCATCGGTCGTCAGCCACAACGCCACGTCGGCGCCCGCGACCAAGGCGGACTCGACGGCTGCGACGATGCCCAGCCGATCCGTGATCGCGGCCATGCCGCTGAGATCGTCGGTGAAGATCGGCCCGGTGAACGGTGCAGCGCCGTATCCGACGCCGTCGCGCAGCAACTTCATCGCGGCGGGGCTGATGCTGGCCGGGTATCCGGGATCGGTCAGACCGGGAACGTCGAGGTGCCCGACCATGATTCCGACACCTGTCTGGGAGAGAGCCTGATAGGGAAGCAGATCGGACTGACGCAGCTGTTCGAGCGGAGGCGTCGTCACAGCACCGGTGTGCGAATCGCCGGAGCCGGAGCCGTGGCCGGGAAAGTGCTTGATGACGGGCTGAACTCCCGCGTCGCGCAATCCCTGGGCGTACGCCCCGGCGTAGGCGATGACCTCCTGGGGATCCTCGCTGTACGAACGGTCACCGATGACCGAATCGTCGGGCTGGCCACTGACGTCGACGACGGGAGCGAAATCGACGGTGATGCCGAGCTCTTTCAGCTCGGTGCCGCGTTCGAGGGCCATCTGATACGTCTGATCCGGCGTCATCGTCCGGGCTGTTTCACGCGCCGACGGATCGGGACCCAACAGATCTTCGACGCGTGAGACCCTGCCGCCCTCTTCGTCGATCGTCACCATCGGGGGAACCGCGGCCGCCGCGTCGATCTCGGGTACTTGGCCGTAGGCGAGCGTCGACGAATCGGTCCAACTGCCGATGAAAATTCCGCCGACCTGCTCACGGGACATGATGTCGACGGCGTCGGCAGTTCCGGTGACGCCGACCGTCAACAGCTGCGCGAGGCGCTGGCGTTCGGTGAGGGTTCCGACGAACGTCGCACACGCGTCGACCGGCGGCGGAACGACTTCGCTTGTCGTACCGGTCGGTTCGGCGACGGGGACGGGCGAGGACGTGGCAATCGGCGCCGACTCGGAGCTCTGACTACTGCATCCGGTGACGACACCGACCCCGAGCACCACGGCGAGGACGGGCACGGGCGAACGGAACTTCCTCATGACATTCGACCGTAGCGGAGCGGACCGTACCCACGCGATCCCGCGTCCGAACGAGATAACCTTGGACAAAAGCGACATCAGAAGGGAAATTCGATGCCTTCGGACCTGATCCTCATCGCCTACGACGGCTCCGACAACGCCAAACGCGCCATCGAGTACGCAGGCCGCTTTCTGACGACGCGGCGGGCTGTCGTCGTCACCGCATGGGAGCCGATGGTGCGCCAAGCCGCGCGCATGTCGGGACTCTCGGGCGTCATGCAGCCCGAATGGGTTCCCGACGACCAGGCCGAGGACGTCGCGCTGACCGACGCGAAGGTGACCAACAACGAAGGCGTCGCACTCGCAGAACGAGCGGGTCTGGAAGTCGAGGGCAGCTGCGCCGAATGCACGACGGCGATCTGGAGCGCCATCGTCGAGAAAGCCGACGACGTCGACGCCGACATCATCGTCACCGGCACGCGCGGCACGACGGGGCTCCGTTCGTTGCTCCAGAGTTCCGTCGCCGATCATGTGCTGCGCCACAGTCATCGACCGGTGTTGATCGTCCCTCCGGGCAAGTAACGCAGGTTCGCGGTCGCCTGAACCGCGCGTGCACCCGGGCGCCCACGCGTTCGGGTGATACCGTGAGCCGCGCGCGCGATCGTTTGTCCCCGGCGCCTGTCGACGAAAGTGGAGAACCGAGATGAAGTTCGCTGTCCCGGGAGTTGTTGCTGCGGTGGTCGGCGCGGTGCTGGGCGCCGGCGTCGTGTTCGGAGTGACTGCGGCGGCGTCGGACAACACCCGTCCCGACATCGATCGTTCCGGAAATGCCGACTCCTCGCTGCTGAACCAGGTTGAGTACGGCAGCCGCTGACGCTCCTGCTTCGATCTCTTCCGAACCACTCGGTCGACGGTGGCTGCTCGGCGTCTCCGCCCTCGCGTTCCTTCTCACCTTTCTCCAGGTTCCCGGCTTCACTGTTGCGGACACCAAATACGACCTGACCCAGAACCCGCTGGGCTTCCTCGCGCGCGCTGCGCACCAATGGACGTCGCAGGCGCCGCTCGGTCAGGTCCAGAACCAGGCGTACGGCTACTTCTTTCCGCACGGAGCGTTCTTCGCGCTCGGTGATGTTCTGTCGATTCCGCCGTGGGTCACACAGCGCATCTGGTGGGCGCTGCTGCTGATCGCGGGTTTCTGGGGAATCGTTCGACTTGCCGAGGCGCTCGGTGTCGGAAGCCGCAGCTCGCGCATCGTCGCGGCGTTCGCATTCGTTCTGTCGCCGCGCGTGATCACGACTCTGGCGTCGATCTCGTCGGAGACGATGCCGATGATGCTCGCGCCGTGGGTGCTGATCCCGATCGTGTGGGCGTTCCACCCGGGTTCCGACAGGTCGCCTGCACTCCGCAAGCTCGCCGCGCAGTCGGCCGTCGCCGTCGCGCTCATGGGTGCCGTCAATGCCGTTGCGACGGCGGCCGCGTGCCTCGTCGGCGTCGTCTGGGTACTGTGCCACCGACCGAACAGTCGCTGGATCCGGTTCTGCGCGTGGTGGGCAGGCTTCCTCGTCCTCGCGACACTGTGGTGGATCGTCCCGCTGCTGCTACTGGGCAGCGTCAGCCCGCCGTTCCTCGACTACATCGAATCATCCGGCACCACGACGCAATGGGCGTCGCTCGCCGAAATTCTGCGCGGCACGAGCAGTTGGACGCCGTTCGTCTCCCCCGAGCGCGTCGCCGGCGCCGTGCTGGTCACGCAGCCGGCGGCCGTCGTCGCGACGGGTGTCGTCGCAGCGGCAGGCGTCATCGGCCTCGCGATGCGGTCCATGCCTGCCCGGGGACGCCTCACCGTCCTGCTGTTCGTCGGCATCGTCGGACTGACCGCGGGCTACGTCGGCGACCTGAGCTCGCCGATCGCGGACTCCGTCCGACTATTCCTCGACACGGCAGGTGCTCCCCTGCGCAACGTGCACAAGCTCGAGCCGGTCGTTCGAATCTCGTTGGTACTCGGGCTCGCTCACCTCCTGGCACGTGTTCCGTTGCCCGGCTCCGCGCCGTTCCGGACATGGACCACAGCGATCGCACACCCCGAACGCGACAAGATGGTCGCCGTCGCCGGGCTCGTCCTCGTCGCTCTGACGTTCTCGACGTCACTCGCCTGGACCGGCAAGCTCGCCCCTCGCGGTGCCTATCAATCCATTCCGCAGTACTGGCACGATGCGGCCGACTGGCTCACCGAGAACGCGTCGGGAACGAGTCCCGACGGCTCCGACGCCGACCGCGCCCTCGTCGTCCCCGGCGCCCCCTTCGCCCTGCAGACGTGGGGCCTGACCCGCGACGAACCGCTCCAAGCATTGGCGACGACGCCATGGGCCGTGCGTGATTCGGTGCCGCTCACCCCTCCCGGCGCGATTCGCGCGCTCGATTCCGTCCAACGCCTCATCGCCGACGGCTCCCCGTCGGCGGGTCTCGCGGACACGTTGCGCGGTCAGGGAATTCGCTACGTCGTCGTGCGGAACGATCTGGAACCGGAGACCTCTCGTTCCACCCGTCCCGTGCAGGTGCATGCGGCACTCGACGGATCCCCGGGACTGACGCGCGTCGCCGAGTTCGGTGACGAGATCGCCCCCGGCACGGTGGAGGGCGTCACCGTCGACGGCGATCTACGGCCCCCGTACCCGGCAATCGAGATCTACGAAGTCGAGTCGACGGCAGGGGTGTCCGGCCCCTACGCCGTCGACCTGGATCGCGTGCCGTTCGTGCAGGGTGGCCCGGAATCGGTGCAGCGCTTGAACACTCGGCGTAACTCCGGCGCTCCGGACCCGGTCCCTGCCGGTCCCGTCATCCTCGCATCCGACGCGGCCGCCGCAGGCATGGACGTCGACACGGTCACCGTGACGGACACCCCGATGAATCGGGAAACGGATTTCGGGCAGGTCGACGACCACAGTTCCGCGCTGCGTTCGATCGACGAACCGCGACGGTCGCTCAACGAAGTGCCCGACTATCCGGTCGACGGCGCCGACACAGTGAACGCGGAATGGGAGGGCGCGACCATCACCGCGTCGAGCTCCGCCTCGGATTCGACGCAGATCGGTGGCACGAAGCCCGGCAGTGGCGTCGCGGCAGTCGTCGACGGCGACCTCGCGACGGCCTGGGTGTCCAACGGCATCGAAAGCGCTGTGGGACAGTGGCTTCAGGTCGAGTTCGACACTCCGATACGCGGCGGACTGCTCCATCTGCGCACGAGTCCCGGCACCATCGGCGACCCCGTGAAGTGGCTCGAGATCACCACACCGAACGGCAGCACCGCGGCCCGCGTCGACAGGCCGGGTGATCCGTTGACGGTGTCGCTTCCCGGTGGCTCCACGCCCTGGGTGCGAATCACTGCGAAATCGACAGTCGACGGCACCCGAGGAAGCCAGTTCGGCATCAGCGAGCTGTCCGTCGACGACTACTCCGATCGCGATGCGCCGCGACCGGTGTCGATCGTTCACCGTGCGGTACTCCCTCCCGTGACCGACGGTGCGCGCGTGAAGGAGTGGGACCTCGGCCAGGAATTCCCCGGTCGCCCTGGATGCCTCGACACCGCCGATCGCATCCGGTGCAGCAGCGGCCTGTCGCAGCAACCCGAGGAACTGGGCAGGTTCTCGCGAACGTTGTCGGTTCCCATCGGAACTGCGGTGTTGCCGGAACTGACGCTGCGCACTCGACAGAGCCCTGAGCTGGAAGCGCTTCTGTCCCAACCTGATCGGCCTAGGGCGAGTGGCGCGTCGGACGTCGGCGATCTGCACGGCTCGGCGTTCGCGGCCACCGACGGCGACGACCGCACGTCGTGGACGGCACCGCAGAAGAGCGTCGAGAAGCGAGCGGGAACTCAACCGACCCTGACGATAGATCTGCCCGAGCCGACCCTCGTCGACGGTCTCGCCCTGACGCCGAGCGTCGGCACCCTACCCGCGCACCCGACGCGCGTGGCCGTGAATCTCGGTGCCGGACCGCAGGTTCGGGACGTGGACACGGACGGGACCACGACCGTCGACCTCCAGCCACGGGTGACCGACCGTATCGTGCTGTCGATCGTCGACTGGGACGACGTGTTGGACCGGAACTCACTCGGCTTCATCGTCCCGCAGCCGCCGGGTCTCGCCGAGGTGACCGTCCTGTCCGGCGGACAGGAAGTCGGCACAGCTGCCGACGGGGTCACTCGTGCCGGCTCCGCTCCCGCGAACGAGGACCGCGAGATCACCGTCGGATGCGACGTCGGACCGATCGTGTCGATTGCCGGGCAGACCACCCGCGCGTCGGTGACCGCGACGGCAGAACAATTCCGTTCCGGTGCACCGCTGCAGGCGACGATGTGCGAGGGTGTGTTCCCGGTCCCGAACGACAGGCTCAACCCGACCCCGCTGCCGGAAGGTCGACAGGACGTCGTCGTCGATCCGGGTGCGGCGTTCGTCGTCGACGGAATGCGACTGCGCACCATGCCCGTTCCTGCATCTGCAACCGATCGTTCCGCAGGCTCCACTGCTGCCGAGACCACGCAGGCGAACACCCCCCGCCAGGTGACGACGTCGGCGTGGGAAGAGAACCACCGTGAGATCCTGCTGAGCGACTCGACGACCGATCAGCTCCTCGTCGTCCCCGAGAGCAGCAACATCGGTTGGCGCGCAACGACTCCCGACGGCACCGTACTCGAGCCCGTCGTCGTGAACGGGTGGCAGCAGGGCTGGATCGTTCCCGCAGGAGTCACTGCGGTGACGCTCGATTACCCGTCGGACACGTGGTACCGCCTCGGCATCTTCGGCGGCCTGTTACTGCTGATCCCGTTGACCTTCTTCGCTTTCCGTCGGAGCCGAGAGACCGACACACCCGCCCCGGCGCCCTGGCGCAGTCCGATACTCGCCTGGACGTTCCTACTCGTCGCAGCAGCGGTCGTCGCGGGTGTCGCCGGGGTCGTCACGACGGCGGCTGTCGGTGCACTCGGCTGGTGGCTTGGCCGACGCTTCGGACCGGACATCGCCGCGACGACGCTCGTCGCCACCGCAGGCGTCGGCACCCTGCTCTCGATGGGTCTGCTGTCCAAGGGGCCGTGGCGCGACGCGGACGGCTACGTCGGGCATTCGTATCTCGTGCAGTTCTCGGCACTCGTCGGCATCGCGGCTTTGGCGGTGAGTGCGCTACGCACCCGTGCGTGAAAAGTTGGTCCATGGACCGACTTACCGCGCACGGGTGCGCAGCGCCCGCCTCGCCGGCTCCTCGATCAAGGCGTAGCTCGCCGCGGCGACCGGAATCGACAGGCCGACGGTCACGACCAACACCAACAGGAAATGGCCGGAGAACGGGATGAGACCGAACACCGGGAAGACCATCGCCAGCACGACGAGATGCCAGATGAAGATGCCATAGGACCAACGACCGAGCGCGAGCGTCACCGGATGTTCCAGCACGCGGTGCTTCCGACCTTCGTCGGCGAGGACGAGCGGCGACAACATCGCGAACGCGAGGATCGCGCCCAGCGTCACCTTGACCGCGAACTGCCACGGCTCGGGACGCACCAATCCTTCCGGCCCGGCGAGAGGCGTCGCCGACAGGGCGAACGCCACCACCGCAATGGACGCGGCAAACACCCTGTGCCCCATGACGCGATGCATCCACGTTCTGGAACTCGTCGAATACTCGGCCAGCAGCATGCCCGCCGCGAACCAGGCGAAGTAGCCGGGCAGCCAGTTGTCGTGATGGATGGCGTCGGGCGTCGACACCGGGATGAATGCCCAACTCAGACTCGCGAGAGCGACGACGAACAGCACCGGCCGCCGGAATCGTGCTCGGTCACCACGCAGTCCGAGCATCGATACGGCAATGAGCGGCAGCACCAGGTAGAACGCCACCTCGACCGACAGACTCCACATCTGAGTCATGCCCTCGGTGAGCGTCAACGGTACGAACACCTGTGTCAGAGACAGATTCGCCGCCCACACCCGCCAACTGCTTCCCGTGTTCGGCAGGAACAACAGCACCAGCGCCACGACGACCCAGTACGCGGGCAGAATGCGGACCGCCCTCGACCAGAAGTACCGCAGGATGGGTTGGGCCTGGCCGAGGCCCCGTGCGTGAGCCGCATGCGGCCGCCACAGCAGAAAGCCCGACAGCGCGAAGAACAACGCGACGGCGAGATCGAATCGTCCCCAGATGCGGCCCAGGACGGCCGAGTTCGCGGCACCGGTCTGGAACGCGACGTGCGTGACGATGATCCCGATGGACGCGAAGGCGCGCATCCCCTCGAGCGAGGGAATGAACCCACGCAACGGAACGACTTCGCGCGGAACGGAGACAGTCGGTGTACTCATCGTCGACCAGTCAAGCACTTACGTTCGTGAAAGTTGACCATGATCGGGCGTGCCCGCGACTGCGACGCGTGATCACTGTTACTGTCACCTGCGACGTGGCGATACCAATCGGACACTCCAGGTCGGGGACGCGGGCGTTCACCCGAGCTGACGGGGGTGGAAGCAGCGGCACGCCGGGAAATAAGACTAAGGAGACTGTCACATGGCGGAGCGCTCAGGGCCGAGCCGGATTGTTGCCCTCGTTCTCGTTGGCCTGGGTGCATTCCTCGTGATCGCCGCGATTCTGATACCGACCTACACGGTGTCGCGCCTCGAGAAGACCCCACTGGACCTCGAGGTCACGACGGTGTCGACCGGAACGGGCAGCGTGCTCAACGCCGCATCGCTCACCGCGGGTCGCGCACAGGTCGACCAGAACGTTCCGCTCGTGTCGCAGCGTTTCGTCACCGTCGAGGAGCCGTCGGGCGCAACGGACATGACGCTGCAGGCCGGACAGACGTTGCGCCGCAGTGACAAGCAGGGCGACACCGGTCTGCTGACCGCGACCGTCGACCGCGTCACCGTCGACCGCGTCAGCTCGATGCCCGTCGACGATCCGATCGGCAGCATCCAGGTGCAGGGTGATAAGCCCGCCGAGGAAGTGCAGCACACGGGCCTTCAGTACAAGTTCCCGTTCAACGCCGAGCAGAAGAGCTACCCGTTCTTCGACATCAACGCTCGCGCGTCGAAGGACATCGATTTCGTCGAAGAGACCGAGATCAACGGCACCAAGGTCTACAAGTACCAGCAGGATGTCGGACCGGTCGATCTGTCGACGGTCGTCAACACCCCGACCAACAAGGTCACGTTGCCTGCGGCGACGTGGGGCGTCGAGGGCGGCGAGGCTCCGGTCACGATGACGCGCTGGTACGAGAACACGCGCACGGTGTGGGTCGAGCCGGAGACCGGTGTCATCGTCAAGGGCGAAGAGCAGGTCCACCAGTACTACTCGCGCACCGCGGGCCAGCCCGAGGTCGACGTCCTGAACGCCCCGATCGCGTTCGACGAGAACACCGTCGAGTACCAGATCCAGCAAGCCAAGGACGGTCAGGACAAGCTGTCGCTGTTCGGCCGCACGCTCCCGATCATCGCGGGCATTCTCGGAGTCATCTCACTGATCGCAGGCATCCTGCTCGGCCTGCGCGGCGGCCGCGGCCCGCGTCAGCCTGCACGCACCGGTGGACCGCAGCGCACCGACGACGGCGGCTACGCCCCGCGCACCGAGCCCGTCGGCCGCGACTGGACGACGGACCGGACCGAGGAAATCCCCCGTACGAATCTCTCGAAGGAGTAGGCGACTTCGTCGCCCGTGAGTGGGAATGTGTAGCCCGCTATACATTCCCACTCACGGGCGCGACGCGCCTATCGCGACTGCGCTCATCACCGCCGCACACACCGCAGCGACGGACGCCGCGACGGTGACGAACTGGACCACTGTCGACGCCACCGTCACCAGAAGCACCACCTCGACGACGAGGCCGACCCAGGCGACGGCCGCGAGGCGAGTTCTGTTGCCCGCGATGGCCCACAACAATCCGCTCTGCAACACCGCGAGGCACGCGCCCTGCAGCGCGAAGATCCACACATACCCCTTGACCGGTGCATAGGCGTCGCCGACGAGGAGCGGCAACAGAGGCGACGCGACGGCACACCCCACGACGAGCACGGCCCCGATTCCGGCGACGACCGCAAGCGCGGATCGAAGCGCCGACGCGGACTGCTTCGGGTTCGCCATTCTCGGATACAGCACGACGCCGACGGCTTGAGGCAGCCAGAACGCGGCCTTCGTCGCGACCGCACCGAGTGCGTAAAGACCGGCTTGGTCGTCGTCGAGCAACGCCTTCACGAGCACGAGATCGACCGAGGACAGCAAGATCAACGCCAGTTGCACCTGAGATGCGGCGAGCACTTCGACGACGCTGAGCCGGGATGTCGACGGCCCAGTCGTCGTTCGAGTCGCAAGCCGAGCGCCGACGGCCACGATCGACGTTCCCACCGCACTGGCCGCCAGGACGATGCCCGGCCCACCTCCGAACGCCAGTACGACGACCGCGGGCACGACCTTGCCGAGACCCGCGGCAGCCAACACGATGCTCAACGTCCCGAAACGCGCAGAACCTTGCAGCAACCCCTGTTCCGTCGCCAACACGACCAGCACGGGCGCGACGACCAACGCCGACACCGTCGCCAGCACGCCCGTCTGCAGCGCCCAGGCGACCACCGGCGATGCGACCAACGCCAGGACCGCGACGACGGCAGCGGACCGATATCCGAGCGACCGCAGCTCACCGCTGTTCCGCCCCCGCACGACGTCACGCGCGACGACGGACTGCAGCGCGAGCGCGGGCACCGCGAGAACCAACTGCGCGGCGAGCAGGCTCGCGAACTCGGCGTAGCCGGCGAGGCCGAGGAAACGGCTGGCAGGCAGGTGAAGCAGGTACGACGCGGCGTTGGCCGCCATCGACCCGGCCGTGACCATCGACATCCCGGCGACCGCCGAGGTGCTGACGGTGCGGGACGGCATGGGGACACGGTATAGGGTCCCGTGAGTGGCGTGGACGCAGCGCGGCCGGACGGCCGCACCGGCAGCGTTCAGCCTGATCGTCGCGCTCGCCGTCGTCGGGCCCCTTCTCGGCCCGGGCTACCTGCTGATGCGCGACGCGGTCAGCACCCCTCGCTCGTACCTGACCGACGCCGCTCTCGGTACGACCGATGCCGCCGCCCGAGCGGTGCCGCAGGACGCGTTCGTGGCGACGCTGTCGACCGTCGTCGACGGCGGAATCGTCGTCAAGACCGTGCTGCTGCTCGCGCTGTGGCTGGCCGGGTGGGGTGCAGCGCAGATGGTGCGAGTGTTGCTTCCCGTCGCGTCGACGCCCGCGCTGCTGACGGCGTCGACCGTCGCCGTCTGGAACCCGTACGTGGCCGAGCGTCTGCTGCAGGGGCATTGGTCGCTGCTCGTCGGCTACGCCGCAGTGCCGTGGACTGTCTGTGCCGCCCTGACCCTTCGCCGACGCGGCCGCTGGGCCTCGCTGGCAGCCTGTCTCGCCGCTGCGGGTCTGACGCCGACGGGTGCGCTGCTCGCGGCGTCGGTCGCGATCGTGCTCGCGGTGACTCCAGGCGGCGTGCATCGCGCCCGTCGAACCGTCGTGACACTTGTGCTGGCCGTCGCGGCCTCGCTGCCGTGGCTCGTCGCGACCGTCGTGTCCGGAGGTGGAACCGAGGGCAGCGACCCGGCCGGAGTCGCAGCATTCGCGGCCCGCGCCGAACCAGGCCTCGGCACGATCGGCAGTCTCGCCGGACTGGGCGGCATCTGGAACTCCGACGCCGTCCCGCCGACTCGCACGTCCGTGTTCGCGCTGTTCGGAACGGTGTTGCTGCTGGCAGTCGTCGCGCTGGGTCTCGCACCGCTGTGGCGGCGTCGACGCAACCCGTACGTGCTCGCGCTGGGTGTCGTTGCGGCTGTCGCAGTTCTGGGCCCCACGCTGGGCGCGACCGGCCCAGGCCTGCGCGTCGGCGAATGGGCTGTCTCGAACGTCCCCGGCGCGGGACTGCTGCGCGACGCCCAGAAGTGGGTTGCGTTGGCGATGCCGTTCTACGCACTCGCGGCCGCGGCCGGAGTCGTCTGGGTCGGTGTGCGACTGCGCAATCGATGGCTGCCTGCGGTCGCCGCGATGCTGGCCGTCGTCGTCGCGCTGCCCGACCTGGTGTGGGGCGTCGCCGGGCAGGTCGAGCCGGTTCGCTATCCGTCGTCGTGGACCACCGTCGCCGAAAGACTCGAGAACGAAGCGGGCGATGTAGCCGTCCTCCCCGCGGGCATGTTCCGGATCTTTCCGTACAGCGGCGACGCGCCCGTGCTGGATCCGGCGCCGCGCATGCTGCCGCTCGACGTGCTGCAGACCGGCGAACTGATCGTCGCGGGCGGCACGGTCCGCGGTGAAGGATCACGAGCGGAGGACGTCGGGTCCGTGCTGGTGGCCGGCGGCGACGTCGAACGACTGCGAGAACTCGGCGTCGCGTGGGTGTTGGTGGAACGTACGACGCCCGGGCAGCTCGGCGACTCGCAGCGCACGCTGGACCAGCTCGAGAACGTCTACTCGGACGACGAATTGGCGTTGTACCGCGTTCCGGACGCACGGGAGAGAGCTCGATCGTCGGCCAACCGGGTGGTCGGCGCGGCACATCTGGTGTGGATCGCGCTGCTCGTCGGCGGGGTGAGCGTCGCGGTCTACAGGCGCAAGACCTGAGCCGGCCCGGGCGACACCAGCCCGGACACGTGCGCACCCCTCGTCGACGCCTCGAGAACGTTGCGCACGCCGTGCGCGCATTGCTCCCACGAGAACTCCCGCGCGCGGACGCGTGCCTTCTCACCGAGATCGGCACGCAGGTCGGCGTCGAGCAGAAGATCGGCCACGGCATCGGTCAACGCAGGAACGTCACGCTCGGCCTCGTCGGAGCCGACGAGCAAACCCGTCACGCCGTCGATGATGGAGTCCGTGAGGCCCTTCGAGCTGCGGTATCCCACCGTCGGAACACCGTGCTGAGCCGCTTCGACGACGGCGAGACCCCACCCCTCCTTGCGCGACGGCATCACATGCACCCACGACTGCCCGAGGAGTTCGTGTTTGCGAGCCTCGTCGACGTGGCCGTGGAAGGTGACTGCGTCGTCGATGCCGAGTTCGGTGGCGCGCTGCCGCAGGTTGTCTTCCCACCAACCGCCGCCGATGACGTCGAGATGTAGGTCCGGAACACGCGGCCGCAGGGCGGCGACGGCGGCGAGCGCGTCCTCGATCTGCTTGTGCGGCACCAGACGCGACAGCACGGACAGCGACGGATGAGCGGATCGAACGTCCTCGGGGGCCCCGGGCGGAAGCGCGTCGACGCCGTTGCGAACGACGGCGATGCGGTCACGATCGACCCCGAGGGCAACCAGCTCGTCGGCCGACGGCAGCGACACCGTCAGATACTGATTGCGTCGATGCACCCGCGGCGACACGACACTCTCGAGCCACCAGCCGAGCTTGGCCATCAGCGGACCCGCTACCGGCCACTGCTCGCGATGGCAGTGATGCACCAGCAACGTCACCGGGGCGGCCGCGGCGAGGCGCGAGAAGAAGGGAATGCCGTTCTGGGTGTCGACGACGGCGTCGGGCCGGATTCCGCGCAGAGGCCCGAACCCGAGCCGACCAGCGACGATGGCAGCCAGAGCCCGCGGGTACACGCTGAGACGACCACCCCCGCGACTGATGCGGATGCCGTCGACCATCTCCTCGGCGGGAGCCCCCGGGTACGACGCCGTCCGCAGCGTCACTCGAACTCCGCCTCGCGCCAGACCCGCGCCTACCTGCTCGAGGTAGCGCTCGCTGCCCCCACCTTGCGGGTGGCCGGTATCTCGCCAGCAGAGCAGCAGCACCTCTTGCACAGCTTCCCCCATCACGGCCACGAAACACGAACTCGAAACACCCTAGCGGTTCGTCCGGCCCAGCGAAGCTCGACGCGTCAGCTTCACATACTCTTTCTGCTCGTGTCGTACTTCAGGAGCCGCAGGTCCGGGGTCACCCGCTACTTCGCGAAACGCGCGACACTGCGTCGATCGGTGAGCCTGCTGAAGGACTTCGGACACGAACAGACCGCCCCCGACATCTTCTACGGCGCACTCGCCCGCGACTCCGTCGAGCTGATCGGTGACCTCTACCGCGGCCTGACCGGTGACGAGCTGCGCGACCGCGTCGTCGTGGATGTCGGTGGTGGTCCCGGCTACTTCGCCCAGGTGTTCCTCGACAGCGGCGCCCGGTACCTCCCGGTCGAACCGGACCCCTCCGAGATGCACGCCGCAGGACTGCAGGTGCACGGCAGCGTGCGCGGTTCCGGGATGGCACTGCCGTTCCGCGACGACAGCGTCGACATCTGTTTCTCGTCGAACGTCGCCGAACACGTGCGTGAACCGTGGACGATGGCCGAGGAGATGCTCCGCGTCACCAAACCCGGTGGCCTGATGGTGCTGTCGTACACGCTCTGGCTCAGCCCGTTCGGCGGTCACGAGACCCGGCCGTGGCACTACGTCGGCGGTCGATACGCCGCCGAACGCTACCGCCGAAAGCACGGCCGCGACCCGAAGAACCTCTTCGGAGAATCCCTGTTCGACATCGGTGCCGCCGACGGATTACGTTGGGCGCGAAGCACTTCCAACGGTGATCTACTCGCGGCATTCCCTCGCTACCATCCGCGGTGGGCCTGGTGGCTCATCGACATCCCGTTCGTTCGGGAGCTACTCGCGAGCAATCTCGTCGTGGTCCTGCGGGCTTCCTAGAACCGAGCGCGGGCACCGGTACCGTGGAACGATGACTGCGCTGGCATTGGACATCGGAGGAACGAAGATGACCGCGGCGGTCGTCGCCGAGGACGGGCGCCCCGGCGAAGCACTGGAAGTTCCGACGCCCCGGACGGACGTCTGGAAGGCCTGTTCCGAGCTGCTCGACGCGGTAGCCGTCGGCAGCGACATCGACCGCGTCGGAATCGCGTGTTCCGGGCCTGTCGACACCGTCGCCGGATCCGTCGCACCGATCAACATCCCGGAATGGAAGGACGGCTTCGGCCTCCGCGAAGCGGTAGGAAAGCAGTTTCCCGACGCGTCGGTGACGGTCGCCATGGACGGCGGATGCGCCGCGCTCGGCGAGCACATGTTCGGCGCTGCGCAAGGCGTCGACGACGTGTTGAGCATCGTCGTGTCCACCGGGATCGGCGGCGGCCTTGTTCTCGGCGGTGAGATCGTGCACGGACGCAGCGGAAATGCGGGCCACATCGGCCACATCGTCGTCCCCGGTTCGACGACGCCGTGCACGTGCGGCGGCCTCGGCTGCGTCGAAACGGTGTCCAGCGGGCCGTCCGCGGTGCGCTGGGCTCAGGAACAGGGATGGGAAGGCTCGACGGGCGCCGAGCTGGCCAGGTCCGCGGGGGACGGTGACGTCGTCGCGATCACGACGCTGCAGCGCGCGGGCGTCGCCTTGGGGCAGGCCATCGCGTCGGCGGTGGCGCTGGTGGACGTGAACCTCGTCGTCATCGGGGGCGGATTCGCGCAGGCCGGGCCACCGCTGTGGGATCCGATCAAAGAGTCGGCGGCACTGCACGCGCGACTGCGCTTCCTCGACGACCTCGCCATCGTGCCCGCGAAACTCGGCGGGGCCGGGACGCTGACGGGCGCGGCGGTTCTGGCGGCTGCGCCACCTGTGATGCTCCTATGAGTGTCAACTTCCGATTTTTTGTGTGAGTAGCTGGAACATTTCGCGGGCGACGGCTCGTTTGAGGCAGCGGATGATGTCGCGTTTGCTTTTGCCTTGGGCGAGTCGTTTGTCG
>NZ_QGNK01000021.1:0-83446 GCF_003336925.1 Rhodococcus sp. Eu-32
CCCCGGAATCGATCATGGCGTAGAAGCTATCGCGCACTTCTTCCGATTTGCCCCGCGTTCTACCCACGACACACCACCTACTTCTTCCTGGTCAGGAGCGGTGGTGCATCGACCGCTTGAGACTGCCCCGAGTGACCGAATGTGACATTCGGTCCGGAAAAGGGGGGGGTGGGCGAACGCAGGAAGTCAGTTGCAGATTGTTGACAATCGGCAATGCTGCGCCCACGATGGACCGCATGACAGCGTCGACCACTCACCTCAGTCCAGCCCTGAAGCAGGCGACCCCTGTCGTCGTGGACCATGCGATCGGTAGTTGGATCCACGGGACGGACGGGAACCGGTACCTCGACTTCACGACGGGGATCGGCGTCACCAGCACCGGGCATTGCCATCCGAGGGTCGTCGAGGCCGCGCGCGAGCAGGTCGGCAAGATCATCCACGCGCAGTACACGACCGTCATGCACAAGCCTCTCCTCGAGCTGACCGAGAAGCTCGGCGATGTCCTGCCGGCCGGTCTGGACAGCGTGTTCTACGCGAACTCCGGCTCGGAGGCAGTCGAGGCGTCGATTCGTCTGGCGCGCATGGCAACCGGGCGTCCGAACATCATCGCCTTCCACGGCGGGTTCCACGGCCGGACCGTCGCGGCTGCGTCGCTCACCACCGCGGGCACGAAATTTCGGTCCGGCTTCTCGCCGATCATGGGCGGCGTCCACATCGCACCGTTCCCGTACGCGTTTCGTTACGGCTGGGACGTCGACACCGCCGTGGCCTTCGCGCTGAAGGAGCTCGACTACCTGCTCGCCACCGTCTCGAGTCCCGCCGACACCGCGGCGTTCATCATCGAACCGGTCCTCGGCGACGGCGGTTACATCCAGACCCCGCCCGCGTTCCTCGAAGGACTGCGCGAACGCGCGGACAGGCACGGCATCGTGTTCGTCGTCGACGAGGTGCAGGCAGGCGTCGGACGCACCGGCAAGTTCTGGGGTCACGAGCATTCGGCAGCGAAGCCCGACATCGTGATCACGGCCAAGGGGCTCGCGTCGGGCTTTCCGATCTCGGCGATCGCCGCGTCCACCGAGCTGATGTCGAAGGCATGGCCGGGTTCGCAGGGCGGCACCTACGGAGGCAACGCAGTCGCCGCGGCCGCGGCCATCGCAACGCTCGACGTCGTCCGCGACGAGGGTCTCGTCGAGAACGCGGCCAAGCAGGGCGCTGCGCTGCTCGACGGTCTCCGGGGTCTGAAAGAGCAGTACTCGGCGATCGGTGATGCACGTGGCATCGGTCTGATGCTCGCGCTCGAATTCGTCGACGACGCAGGTGCACCCGACGCGGCCGCCGCGACCCGTGTGCAGCAGACCGCGATCTCCGAAGGCCTGTTGCTGCTCACGTGTGGAGGGACGGGCAACGTCGTCCGTGTAATTCCTGCGTTGGTGGTGACCGACGACGAGATCGCCGAGGGCGTCGACGCGCTCGCCCGGACCTTGAAGCGTGCGCTGTGACCGAATCGGCGATGATCGCCGCCCGCTACGGAAAGGAGCGGCTCCGGTGACCGCGACAACTACTCGACCCCACATCGATACTCCGACAGGACTTTTCATCGCCGGTGCGTGGCGCGATACGGACGCGACATTCGACGTCGTCGACCCTGCCACCGGTGAGGTGATCGCCGCCGTCGCCGATGGAACGGTCGCCGACGCAGAAGCTGCGATGACAGCCGCCGCCGATGCGCAGGAGGCCTGGACTGCGACGGCTCCTCGCGAACGCAGCAACATCCTGCGTCGGGCATTCGAGCTGATCGTCGAGCGCACGGAGCAACTGGCGGCCGTGATCACCGCCGAAATGGGCAAACCGCTGGCCGACGCCCGCGGCGAAGTCGCCTACGGCGCGGAATTCTTCCGATGGTTCTCCGAGGAGGCGGTACGCATCTCGGGTGATCACACGTCGACCGGCGACGGCAAGAACCGCATCATCGTCACGCGTGCGCCCGTCGGGCCGTGCATTCTGGTGACGCCGTGGAACTTTCCGCTGGCCATGGGTACCCGCAAGATCGGGCCTGCGCTGGCTGCGGGATGCACCGTCGTGTTCAAGCCCGCCGAGCAGACTCCGTTGACCGCGCTGGCGCTCGCGGACATCCTTCACGAGGCGGGCGTGCCCGCCGGTGTCGTCAACGTCGTTCCGACGACGAACGCGTCGGACGTCGTCGGCTCGTGGATGGCGAGCGGCCTCGCGCGCAAGATCAGCTTCACCGGCTCGACCGAGGTCGGCAAGATCTTGCTGGCGCAGGCTGCACCGACCGTCATGCGGGCGTCGATGGAGCTCGGTGGCAACGCACCGTTCATCGTGGCCGAGGGCGCCGACATCGATCGAGCGGTCGACGGGGCGATGGTCGCCAAGATGCGCAACATGGGGGAGGCGTGCACCGCCGCCAATCGATTCTTCGTCCACCGCAGCGTCGCAAAGGAATTCGCCGACAAGCTCGGCGCGCGCATGGGGTCGCTGACGGTCGGTGCCGGCGCTCGGGACGGTGTCGAGGTGGGCCCGCTGATCGACCAGGACGGACGCGCCAAGGTGCAACGCCTCGTCGACGACGCACTGTCGCGGGGAGCTCGTGCGGTGGTCGGCGGGATCCAGGACGACGGACCCGGCTACTTCTATCCGCCCACCGTGCTCGACGACGTCGACGCCTCCTCCGATCTCATGTCGACCGAGATCTTCGGTCCCGTCGCCGCGGTCGTACCGTTCGACACCGAGGACGAAGTGATCGCGCTCGCGAACGACACCGAGTGGGGACTGGTCGGGTACGTGTTCACGCAGGACATCGACCGCGCGCTGCGCATGGGGGAGCGGCTCGAGGTCGGCATGGTCGGCCTCAACACAGGATTGGTGTCCAATCCGGCGGCGCCGTTCGGAGGCGTCAAGCAATCCGGGCTCGGTCGTGAGGGTGGCAAGGTTGGCATCGACGAGTTCTTGGAATACAAATACTTTGCGATCCCGAGGTCTTGACAGGAGGCATGACGATGACCGGTTCGAGGCGGCTGACGCCGATCGATGCGCGGAACACCTCGATGGTGATCGCGGATCAGATCCGCGATCGCATCATCGACGGCTCCTACGCACCAGGGGAGCAGATCAACGAGGCGAATGTCGCTGCAGAGCTTCAGATTTCACGTGGCCCGGTACGGGAGGCGTTGCAGCGTCTCAATCAGGAAGGTCTGCTGGTCAGCTACCGGAACCGCGGTGTCTTCGTCGTCGAACTCAGTGTCGACGACGTCGCCGAGATCTACGGGGCTCGCGCCGCGATCGAGGTGGGTGCCGCGTGGACGCTCGTGAACGGAGATCTCGCGGTCCTGAAGTCCACCGCGGTGGAATTGTCGGACATCGTCGGTCAGATGCAGCCGTTCATCGATCGTGCCGACTGGCTCGGGCTCGCCGAGCGTGACCTGGCCTTCCACACCGCGTTGGTGGCGGCGACGTCGAACAGCAGGATGTCTCGGATGTACGCGACGCTCGCGGCCGAAGCGCGAATCTGCATGGCCAATCTGGAAACCGCGTACTACCGACCGGAAGCACTCGTCGAGGAACACCAATTGCTCGTCGACCTGCTGCTCGGCTCGGATTGGGCGGCGCTCGAAGCGGGCCTGCACGAGCACATGGACACGGCCGTCCACGATCTGACGACGGCGATGACGGCGGAGTCGGCCCCCGCCGAGCACGTTCCACTCCCGGCCTCGTCCTGAGCGGTCCGGGCCGCCGTCGGCTGTCCGCAACGCAGAAGTAACACGACATCCCTTGCAGTGGCTGGGTTTCAGCACCTAGCCTGATTGTCAACAATCTGCAAAACGCGTACAGGCTGGTCGCTGCCGTCCGCGACATCTCGAAAGGGGGTACCAGTGAACGAGAACGAACATCCCGTCGTCGCGCTCACCAGCGCAGTCGGACCGGAGCATGCACCGGGTCTCGCCGAATACGTGGATCTGCCGAACAGCACGCCGATCACCTTCACCGAGGACGAGTACTCCCGTCGTCTGGCCGCGGTGCGGGAACGCATGGCCCGGCAGAATCTGACGGCCCTCATCGTGACCGACCCGTCCAACCTCTACTACCAGTTGGGCTACAACGCTTTGTCGTTCTACACCCCGCAGATGCTGTACGTCCCGCTCGAAGGGGAGTTGTACTTCTTCGCGCGGGCGATGGACGCGGCAGGTGCATTCCGGACGTCGTGGTTGCCGCAGGATCAGACGTTCGGCTACCCCGAAACGTTCGTGCAGCGCAAAGATACGCACCCGTTCGTGTGGGTCGGCCAGAAATTGCGGGAACTCGGTGTGGTGAACAACTTCTCGCACGGCCAGGTCGGTCTGGAGATGGATTCCTACTACTTCAGCCCGCGCGCCTTCGAGGTTCTCGTCAAGGCACTGCCCGAGTATCGATTCACCGATTCCTACGAGTTGGTCAACTGGGTGCGCGTCGTGAAGTCACCCGCCGAGATCGATCTGATGCGGGGCGCCGCGCGTGTGTGCGAATCGGCGATGGAGGCGGCGTTCGAATCGGTCGAGATCGGACGGCGTCAGTGCGACGCGGCCGCCGCCATCATGAGCGCGCAGGTGAAGGGCACCGACGCCTTCGGCGGTGACCACCCGGCAATCGTGCCCATGCTTCCCACCGGTGCGGGCGCGGACACACCTCACCTGACGTGGTCCGATCAAGCTTTCATCGCCGGTGAGACCACCGTCGTCGAGTTGGCCGGTGTGTTTCGTCGGTACCACGTACCGATGGCCCGCACGATCGTCCTCGGCACTCCGAGCACGCGGCTCGACTATCTGGCGAATTCGACCGGCGAGGCCTTGAACGCCGTTCTCGACGCCGTTCGTCCCGGTGTCACGACCAGCGATCTGGCACAGACCTGGAACATCGCTCTCGCCGAGCACGGCTTGCACAAGCCATCGCGCATCGGATACTCGATCGGCATCGCCTACGCACCCGACTGGGGCGAGCGCACGGTGAGCATCCGCACCGACGACGACACCGTTCTCGCCGAGAACATGACCTTCCACATCATCGGTGGAATGTGGATGGACGACTACGGATACGAGGTATCCGAGGCCGTCCGCGTAACCGACAGCGGAGTCGAGACGTTCACGTCCTTCCCGCGGCACCTGCTGACGAAGGAGTGAAATGATTGCGACCACACTGCCCTGGGCGATGCGCACCGACAAGCTCGTGGGTTCGGTGATCGACTCCTCGACATCGCTCCTCGCGTCGCAGAAGCACGACATCGTCCGATTCGCCATGGGATCACCTGCCGCCGAAACGGTTCCGGCGCAAGCGTTCTCGGAGATCGCGTCGTCGGTCCTGACGGCCGATGCGATGGATTACGCCGCGACCGAGGGTGATCCGGCGTTGCTCGACGCGCTGCTCGGCTATCTGGATTCGGTGGGGGAGCCGACGTCGGCGGACCGACTCGTCATCACCTCCGGTGGTATGCAAGGTCTCGACCTCGCGTGCAAGTTGTTCGTGGATCCGGGGGATCTGGTGATCGTCGAAAGTCCGACGTACACGAACGGAACGGCGACGATTCTGAGCTACGGAGGCGACGTTCTCGAAGCGCCGATGGATTCCGACGGTCTCGTCGTCGAGGCCCTCCCGGAGCTGGTCGAACGCGCGGGCAGACGCCCCAAGATGATCTACGTCATCCCGAACTTCCAGAACCCCTCGGGCACAACGATGTCGCTCGCGCGTCGGACCATGTTGCTCGAGCTCGCGCACGCATGGGGCTCGGTGATCCTCGACGACGACCCGTACGGGCTTCTCCGATTCGAGGGCGAGCACATTCCGAGCTTCCCGTCGCTGAGCCCGAACGATCCGCTCGTGTTCTCGGTACGCACGTTCTCCAAGATGATCGCTCCGGGCCTACGCGTCGGATGGGTGGACGCCGCCCCCGAGGCTCGGCAGCTGATCGTCAACGCGAAGCAGGCGATGGACACGTGCACCAACTTGCCGAACCAACGGATGATCGCCGAATTCATTCGACGCGGGTACCTCGACGCTCATCTTCGGTCGCTTGCGGCGGTCTACCGCCCACGGAAGATCGCCATGCAGCAGAGCATCGCGACGTACTTCGGCGACAGCCTCGTGACCACCGACCCCGAGGGTGGATTCTTCCTGTGGGCCACGTTGCGTGGCGAGGCCGCATCGATCTCGACGCAGGAGTTGTTCGAAGTCGCACTGGCCGAGGGTGTTGCCTACATTCCCGGGCCTGCACTCTCGGTCGCGGGCGCGTTCCACGACTCGCTGCGGCTGTGCTTCGCGTCGTCGACTCCGGATCGGATCGACGAAGGTGTGAAACGCCTTGCGGTGGCGGTCGACAAGGTCGTCGACGCACGATCGGGTAGCTCCCGTCGATGACGGACGCCCTCGAGCGTCGAATTCTCGAACGTATCGACGACGACGCAATCGTGTCCCTGGCGTCGGCGCTGATCGATGCCGGTGGTGAGAACCCCGGCAGCACGGAGGGCTCCGTCGCGGCAGTACTCGACGAGCATTGTCGCGCTCTCGGATTCGACGTCGAGTGCGACGATGTCGCGCCCGGACGTCCCAATGTCGTTGTGTCGGTGGGTGGTTCCGACGAGCCAGGGGTTCTGTTCGTCGGCCACTCCGACGTCGTTCCGGCGGGGAGCGGATGGACGTCCGACCCGTTCCGCGCAAAGGTGCGAGACGGCCGACTGTTCGGCCGTGGAGCATGCGACATGAAAGGTGGTCTCGCAGCGGTCGTCATGGCCATGGCTGCGTTGAAAGAGGCAGGCGCGCTGGGTGCTTCACCGGTGACGCTCGCCTGTCTGGTCGACGAAGAGGACACCGGACTCGGCATTCGCGCGTACGTGCGTGCGCCGCGTCGGAGGACGTATGCGTCGTGCATCGTCGCCGAGCCGACGGATCTGGTGACCATCGTGGGATGCCGGGGCGCTGCGAATCTCGAGATCACGGTGACCGGTCGGTCCGCACACGCGGGGCGGCCCAGCAACGGTCGCAATGCGATCTCGGCAGCCTCGCGCATCGTCGGGCTCCTCGACACCATGGCCGAGGAACTGACCGCATCCGCGCACCCGACCCTGGGGCCGGGCACGTGGAACGTCGGAACGATCGCGGGCGGCACGGGTACCTCGATGGTCGCCGATCGCTGCGTCATCACCGCCGACCGC
The DNA here is from genome assembly GCF_003336925.1 of Rhodococcus sp. Eu-32. Lineage (NCBI taxonomy): Bacteria > Bacillati > Actinomycetota > Actinomycetes > Mycobacteriales > Nocardiaceae > Rhodococcus > Rhodococcus sp. Eu-32. The sequence goes on from NZ_QGNK01000021.1 coordinate 7,197, forward strand.
CGACTTCTTCCCGGCGAGGATGCGCACGACATCGCAGCACACCTGGCGAACCGTGTCCGCGCAGCAGGCATCACAGGCGATGGAATCGACGTGTCGGTCGATGTCTCGATGGAGATGCCCGGCTTCCTGACCTCGAACGATGCGGCTGTCGTCGGCACGGTCGTCGGCGCCGTCACCGATGCGGCAGGATTCCGCGGAACCGACGTGTGGACGGCGTCGTGCGACGGAGGTTTCGTGGCGCGCGATCTGGGTACACCGACCGTCGTGTTCGGCCCAGGAGAAATAGAAACGCAGGCTCACCAGCCCGACGAATCGGTGTCGGTTCGGCAATTGTGCGACAGCGCAAGGGCGTACGCATTGATGGCGTCCAGAACCATTGTGCGACCAGCAGTTATGACGAAAACCTAGGGGTAGTGCGAAAACTCTGAATTTTGCTTCCGTAGTGTGAAACGCTGCGAAGTACCTGCCCGACGCTCCACGTTGTTCACAAAGCGAGAGGTAATGGACCGTGACACGATCTTCCAATAGTGGGTCTAGCAGTAGCGAGTCCGACAGTTCGACCACCGGTTATCCGCCGGACACGAAAGAGTTGAACCCGGAGGAGAAGAAAGTTCTGCATCGAGCCATCGGTGGCTCTGCACTCGGTAACGCCGTCGAATGGTTCGACTACGCGGTCTACGGCTACCTGGCCGTCTACGTCGCCGCGAACTTCTTCCCGTCGGAGGACGGCGGGGCCAGCCTGTTGTCCACGTTCGCGGTTCTCGCGGCGTCGTTCATCATTCGCCCGATCGGCGGAATCGTTCTCGGACCACTCGGTGACCGTATCGGTCGCCAGAAGGTCCTGGTCCTGACCGTCACGATGATGTCGGTCGCGACCGCAGCGATCGGCATTCTGCCGACCTTCGACACCGTCGGCATCCTCGCGCCGATCCTGCTCCTCGTCTGCCGGCTCGTGCAGGGGTTCTCCACCGGTGGCGAATACGGCGGCGCCGCCGTGTTCATGGCGGAATACGCCCCGGACAAGCGTCGCGGATTCTTCGGTTCGTTCCTCGAATTCGGCACTCTCGCAGGTACTGTCGCAGGCGCTACTCTGTGCACGTTGCTCAACCTCGGTCTCGGCGACGACACGATGGAGGCATGGGGTTGGAGAATTCCGTTCCTCGTGACGTTGCCCCTCGGCATCATCGCGCTGTGGCTGCGCACGCGACTCGAGGACTCGCCGGTGTTCTCCGAGGCGAAGGCCGACGGCGAGACCGTCTCCGAGGGCTCGGAGGGTGGCGGCGCGATCGCGTCGCTCAAGACCACGATGACGTACTGGCAGCGCATTCTCATCCTGATGGGATTCGTTCTGCTGCTGAACATCGCCTACTACACGGTGCTCACGTTCCTGCCGTCGTACCTCAGTGACACGTTGGGGCACAGCACGACTCAGTCCAACTTCACGCTGGTCGTGATCATGCTCGTCATGATGGCGATCATCAACCCGATCGGCTCGCTGTCCGACCGCGTCGGCCGCAAGCCGCTGCTCCTGGCAGCGTGCGTCGGCTACTTCGTGTTGAGCGTGCCGCTGTTCCTGCTCATCATCAACACCGGACTGGTCGGTCAGACGATCGGTCTGCTGGGTCTCGGCATCCTGCTGGTCATCATGTGTTCGTGCGTGTCGTCGACGCTGCCGGCGCTGTTCCCGACGCAGGTTCGGTACGGCGCGTTCGCGATCGGCTACAACGTCTCGACGTCGTTGTTCGGCGGTACCGCGCCCTTGATCTTGACGTTCCTGATCGACCGGACCGGCTCCAACCTGGTGCCCGGTTTCTACATGATGCTCGCTGCCGCAATCGCTTTCGTCCCGATTCTGCTGATGCCGGAAACCGCAGGACGTTCGTTGCGCGGCACCCAGTGTCCAGGTGACAACGACGACGAGGTCGCGGCGTCGGGCGTCGAGCTGGTGGGGTACAAGGGTTGACGGTCGATCGGCCGATCGTCGTCGTCCTCCACGCCGATCACCTCCCCGAGGGGCTGGACGCGGTATCCGCTGTGGCCGAGGTGCGTTACGCCACCGCGGATACCCTCGGGGATGCCATGCCTGGCGCGGACGTCCTGCTGCTGTGGGATTTCTTCTCGTCGGCGGTCCCCGATGTGTGGGAACGTTGCGATTCGCTGAGATGGATTCACATCGCCGCGGCGGGCGTCGACTCGCTGATGTTCGACGCCCTCGCGGAATCCGATGTCGTCGTGACCAATTCGCGAGGAATTTTCGACCGTCCCATCGCCGAATTCGTACTCGGCCAGATCCTGGCGTTCGCCAAGGATTCCGCGGTGTCCGCGCAGCTGCAGCAGCGACGCGAATGGCGGCATCGAGAAACGGAACTGATCGACACCACGCACGCGATGGTGGTCGGTACCGGCGCCATCGGCCGCGAAATCGCCCGCATCCTGACGGCGGTGGGCATGAAGGTCAGTGGCGTCGGACGCACCTCTCGCGACGGGGACCCCGATTTCGGTGTCGTGCATGCCAGTTCGACGCTGGCGCACGTGGTGCACGATGTCGACTATCTGATTCTCATCGCCCCGCTGACCGACGCGACGCGGCGGGTCGTCGACGCAGACGTGCTCGCCGCGGCCAAACCGGGTGTTCGCGTCGTGAACGTCGGGCGCGGTGAATTACTCGACACCACAGCGCTTCTCGACGCGCTACGCAGTGGTCACGTCGGCGGGGCGGCGCTCGACGTGTTCGACACCGAACCGTTGCCGGAGGACAGCCCTCTGTGGTCTGCCGAGAACGTCGTCGTCACACCGCACATGAGCGGCGACGCCGTGGGCTGGCGCCGCCGCCTGGCGGATCTGTTCGTCGCGAATTTCGAGCGGTATGCGTCGTCGACCGATCTCGAGAACGTGGTCGACAAGAAACTCGGTTTCGTCTCGAGCTGACCCCATGTGCACGAAAATACACAGCGGGCTACGTATTTTCGTGCACGTGGATCAGAAAGCGCGCTCGTACTGCGGAGCCACGGCGGGCGCGATGTCCGCACCGAGTTCGCGCGCCGCGCGACGGGGCCAGTACGGGTCGCGCAGCAGTTCACGGGCGAGCAGGACGGCCTCCGCCTCACCGGAGGACACGATGTCCTCGGCCTGCTTCGGTTCGGTGATGAGGCCGACGGCCGCGGCGGGGATCTTCGTCTCGTTCTGCACTCGCTTGGCGAACGGAACCTGGTACCCGGGTTCGACCGGGATCCTCGCGCGCACGTTGCCGCCGGTGGACACATCGATCAAGTCGACGCCGTGGTCGGCCAGCAACTGAACGAGCGCGACGGTCTGATCCGACGTCCAACTCGGCGCCTCGAGACCCGCGGTGTCCTCGTCCAGCCAATCGGTTGCGGAGACACGGACGAACAGTGGCAGTTCGGCAGGCCAGACCTCACGCACCGCGTCGACGATCTCGACGAGCAACCGGGTACGGCCGGCGAAGTCGCCGCCGTACTCGTCCGTGCGAGTGTTGCTGGCGGGGGACAGGAACTGGTGCACCAGATATCCGTGTGCGGCATGGATTTCCGCGACCTTGAAGCCGGCGCGCAACGACCGTTCGGCCGCGGCGGCGAAGTCGCGCACGATCCGCGAGATGTCTTCGATCGTCGCGGCGCGCGGCGTCGAGTAGTCACCGAACGCGACAGCGCTGGGTCCGATGGTCTCCCATCCGAGTTCCTCGTCGGCAGGAATGGACTTGCCGCCGACCCACGGAGCGGTCGTCGACGCTTTCCGTCCTGCGTGTGCGAGCTGGATCCCCGGAACCGAGCCGTGCTCCTCGATCTTCGCGACGATCTCGGCGAACGCCTCGGTCTGCGTGTCGTTCCAGATTCCGAGGTCCGCTGGACTGATTCGCCCGTCCGGGCTCACCGCAGAGGCCTCCGTCAGAATGAGACCCGCTCCGCCGAGCGCACGACTGATCAGATGGGTCCGATGCCAGTCGTTCGGCGCTCCGACGCGGTCACCTGCGGTATCGGCGGAGTACTGGCACATCGGTGCCATCCACACGCGATTCGGGAACGTCACGCCGCGCAGGGTCAGGGGTTCGAACAGGGCACTCAAGAAACTCTCCTTCGTCGAAATACACTCGCCGTTTCGGTAACCCACCCGAGCGGAGGTGCATTCCCTCGATCACGCTGCAACCCGCCGGGCCGTTCTGGTTACTGTGTAGTGCATGACTGCACCATCCTTTGCGGAGTCTCAGGCCACCGGCGGCACGGAGGAGCGTGAGCAGGTGCACGCTGCAGCTCGGCGTGCACGGGTGGCGTCGCGGGCACTGGCCCTGCTGACCACCGCAGAGAAGGATGCGGCGCTGCATGCGGCAGCCGACGCAGTGCTGGCCGCCGCGCCGCAGGTCATCGCAGCGAACACCGAGGATGTCGACGCTGCTCGCGCCGCGGGGACCGACGAGGGACTACTCGACCGACTTCGCCTGACCGAGGCGCGAATCGACGGCATTGCCGCAGGACTACGTCAGGTGGCCGGGCTGCCCGACCCCGTCGGCGAGGTCGTACGCGGATCGACGCTTCCCAACGGCCTGGACATTCGCCAACTGCGGGTTCCGCTCGGCGTCGTCGGCATGGTCTACGAGGCTCGTCCCAACGTCACCGTCGATGCGTTCGGACTCGCGTTCAAGTCGGGCAACGCCGCGCTGCTGCGCGGCTCGTCGTCGGCTGCACGGTCCAACGCTGCCCTGGTCGACGCGATCCAGGGTTCGCTCGCTGCGCGCGGCCTACCCGTGGACGCCGTACAGCTGCTTTCCAGCGCGAGCCGCGCGTCCGTGACCCACCTCATCCAGGCTCGTGGTCTCGTCGATGTCGTCATTCCTCGCGGAGGCGCAGGGTTGATCTCGGCGGTCGTGCGCGACGCCACGGTTCCGACCATCGAGACGGGCGTCGGTAACTGCCACGTCTACGTGCACGCGGCAGCAGACCTCGAGATGGCCGAGAGGATCGTGCTGAACGCCAAGACCCGACGCGTCAGCGTGTGCAACGCCGCCGAGACCATCTTGGTCGACGCGGCCGTCGCGGAGACCGCCGTGCCACAGTTGCTGCAGGCGCTGCAGGCGCACAGCGTCGTCGTACACGGCGACCTGCCCGGCCTGGTTCCGGCGACGGACACGGACTGGTCGGAGGAGTATCTGTCGCTCGACGTCGCGCTGAAGGTCGTCGACGGCATCGACGCGGCGATCGCACACATCGACACGTTCGGCACCGGCCACACCGAGGCCATCGTCACCTCGGATCTGAAGGCCGCCAAGGAGTTCACCACCCGAGTCGACGCGGCCGCCGTCATGGTCAACGCGTCGACGGCGTTCACCGACGGTGAGCAGTTCGGGTTCGGCGCCGAGATCGGCATCTCGACGCAGAAGTTGCACGCACGCGGGCCGATGGGTCTCCCCGAGCTGACCTCCACCAAGTGGATCGTCTGGGGCGAAGGCCACACCCGACAAGCATGAGCTGACAGCAAAGGACACCAGACGTGGATCGAGCGCTTCCGACTTCCCCTCCCTTGTTCGGCAGTGTCGACGACGTAGTCGCACGACTCGCCGAGACCGGATATCTGGCGAACAAGGCCACGGCGACGTCCGTGTTCCTGGCCGACCGGCTCGGCAAGCCGCTTCTCATCGAGGGTCCTGCCGGTGTCGGCAAGACCGAGCTGGCCAGGGCGGTGGCACAGACGTCGGGCGCCGAGCTCGTTCGACTGCAGTGCTACGAGGGCGTCGACGAGGCGAGAGCGCTCTACGAGTGGAACCACGCGAAACAGATTCTGCGTATCCAGTCGGGATCCGGCGGCGCGCAGGATTGGGACGAGACCAAGCTCGACGTGTTCTCCGAGGAGTTCCTGCTCGCGCGGCCGCTTCTGCAGGCCATTCGTCGTGAGGAACCGACGGTCCTGCTGATCGACGAGACCGACAAAGCGGACGTCGAGATCGAGGGCCTGCTGCTCGAGATACTCAGCGATTTCGCCGTCACCATCCCCGAGCTCGGAACCATCACGGCGACGCGCACCCCGTTCGTCGTGCTCACCTCGAACGCGACGCGCGAGTTGTCGGAGGCGCTGAAGCGGCGATGCCTCTTCCTGCACCTCGATTTCCCGGACGCCGATCTCGAGCGACGCATTCTGGCCAGCCGGGTGCCCGAGCTCCCGGAAGCCGTAGCCGAACAGATGGTCCGTACGGTCCGTGTGCTGCGCGCGATGCAGCTCAAGAAGCTGCCGTCGGTTGCCGAGACCATCGACTGGGGACGCACGCTGCTCGCCCTCGGGCTGGACACCCTCGACGACGACGCGGTGCGTACGACGCTCGGCGTGGTGCTCAAGCACCAGTCGGACCAGGACAAGGCTGCAGCCGAGCTTCGGCTGAACTGACATGCACTCCCCGCACGGGTTTCCCGGTCATCTCGTCGACTTCGTCGAGGCGTTGCGCAGGCGTGGTGTGGCCGTCGGGCCGTCGGAGACCGTCGACGCGGGCAAGGTCGTGTCGGTCCTCGACCTGATGGACCGGGAGGCGCTGCGCGAGGGGCTCGCGTGCTCGCTGCTGCGTCGCCCGACGCATCGGGCCACGTTCGACGCGCTGTTCGACCTGTGGTTCCCCGCCGCGTCGGGGCATCGGGAGTCGGGAAACATCGACACGTCGCTGCCGCGCACACCGGACGGGCAGGTCGATTTCCCCGCACTGCGCGACCTGATCGCCGAGCTGCTGATCGACGGCAGCCCGGACGCCGTCGAACTCACCGAACTGCTCGCGGCTCAGATGGTGGAAGAACTCGGTCAGTACAAGTCCACGAACGGTCCGTCGTTCTCGGCGTATCAAGCGCTACGCGACGTCGCACCCGACACGCTGCTCAGCAGGATTCTCGAAGGATTGCTCGGTCAGGCGGACGACGGGTCCACCCGGTCGGCAGGCGGTTACCAGGACGAGGTGGCCAAGCGGACCGCAGCGCAGCGACTCGCAGATCTGCGCAGAATGGTCGACCAGGAAACACGCCGCCGCGCCGCCGAACAGTTGGGACGCGAACGCGTCGCGAGTTACGGAGTTCCCAAGCTGGCCGAGGAAGTCGACTTCCTTCGCGCGTCGGACACCGAGATGGTTGCGCTTCGACGCAGTGTCGCTCCGCTCGCGCGCCTTCTGGCCAGCAGGTTGGCCGTGCGACGCAGTCGAAGCAGGGCAGGCGCGATCGATCTACGACGCACGCTGCGCAAGTCCATGTCGACGGGCGGCGTCCCGATCGACCTCGTGCAACGCAAGCCGCGCCGGGCGCGTCCCGAGCTGGTCGTGTTGTGCGACGTGTCGGGATCCGTCGCTGGTTTCAGCCACTTCACGCTGCTGCTGGTTCATGCGCTGCGCGAACAGTTCTCACGCGTCCGAATCTTCGCGTTCATCGATTCGACCGACGAGGTGACGCAGTTCTTCGACTCCGGCTCGGACCTAGGCGCCGCGATGACGCGCATCGTCAGGGAAGCGAATCTGATCACGTACGACGGCCACTCCGACTACGGGAATGCGTTCCGAACGTTCGACGATCGGTACGCGTCGGCGGTGACGTCGCGCTCCTCGGTTCTGGTGCTGGGAGACGGCCGGACCAACTACCGCGACCCGGGTACCGACGCGCTCGCGCGCACGGTGTCCGTCGCCAAGCACGCCTACTGGCTGAACCCGGAACCGAAGGGGCAATGGGGGAGCGGTGACTCCGCGGCGAACGTGTACGGCGAGGTGATCGGCATGTACGAATGTCGTTCGGCGGTCCAGCTCTCGGACTTCGTCGCACGTCTGCTGCCGGTGTGACGACACTCGCCAGATAAGCTCGACAATCGTGCACCGACCACCCCAGACCACCGACTCGTCTGCACACCGTCCTGCGGTCCGCAGACTCGGTGTGATGGGCGGGACGTTCGACCCCATTCACCACGGTCACCTCGTCGCTGCCAGCGAGGTCGCGAACAGCTTCGGATTGGACGAGGTCATCTTCGTCCCGACCGGAACACCGTGGCAGAAGGAAGGCAAGGCGGTCAGCCCCGCCGAGGACCGGTATCTCATGACGGTCATCGCGACCGCATCCAATCCACGTTTCTCGGTGAGCCGGGTCGACGTCGACCGCGAGAAGTTGACGTACACCGTCGACACACTGCGCGACCTTCGAGCCCAGCACCCGACCGCCGAGCTGTACTTCATCACGGGAGCGGACGCGCTCGAGAGTATCCTGACCTGGCAGAACTGGGAGGAATTGTTCGAGCTGGCCAAGTTCGTCGGTGTGTCGAGGCCTGGGTTCGAGCTCGGAGTCGAGCACCTCGCGGACCACCTGCAGGCGCTTCCGGACGATGCGTTGACGCTCATCGAAATTCCGGCGCTGGCCATTTCGTCGACGGATTGCCGGTTGCGGGCGGCAGAGAATCGGCCGGTCTGGTACCTCGTGCCCGACGGCGTGGTGCAGTACATCTCGAAGAGGAATCTCTATCGACCCAGAGGCGAGCAACGCCTCGACGGTTCCGTCACAATGTCGGAGCCGGTGCCGCAGAAGATCAAGCAGGCCGATTCCGTGACCGAGGAGTCGAGCCCGAACCAGTGGGAGAGAAGCTAAGTGACTGCAACTGACGAGGCCGTGAACGTCGCACGAATCGCGGCGCTCGCGGCCGACGACAAACTGGCGACCGACGTCGTCGTTCTCGACGTCTCGGAGCAGTTGGTCATCACGGACTGCTTCGTCATCGCCTCCGCTCCCAACGAGCGCCAGGTCAGCTCGATCGTCGAGAACGTCGAGGACAAACTGCGCGAGGCGGGATACAAGCCGGTCCGCAAGGAAGGCACTCGCGAGGGCCGGTGGGCGTTGCTCGACTTCGTCGACGTCGTGATCCACGTCCAGCACAACGACGAGCGCAACTTCTATGCTCTCGAGCGTCTGTGGAAGGACTGCCCGACCGTCGAGGTTCCCGGCCTCGGCGAACGCCGGGACGCCGACTCGGAATCGGAGCAGTGAGTATCGCTGCGAAGCGGCAGTTGATCCTGCTGCGCCACGGTCAGACGGAATACAACGCGAACGATCGTATGCAGGGTCAGCTCGACACCGATCTGACCGAACTCGGTCGCACGCAGGCGAAGGACGCGGCCGCCGTGTTGGCGGCGCGCTCGCCACTCCGCATCGTCTCGTCGGACCTGAAGCGCGCATTCGATACCGCGTCGGCTCTCGGCGACGCGGCGGGCCTCGCCGTCACCTCGGACGAACGCCTGCGTGAGACGCACCTGGGCGAATGGCAGGGGTTGACGCATCACGACGTCGACGCCGTGGCGCCGGGTGCGCGGCTCCGGTGGCGCGCCGACGCGCAGATGGCTCCGCCCGGTGGGGAGAACCGTGTCGACGTCGCTCGCCGTAGTGTGCCGGTGGTACAGGAACTTGTCGCGGCGCTGCCGGAATGGGGTGCGTCCGGCGCCGATCATCCGGTCGTCCTCGTTGCGCACGGCGGCCTGATCGCTGCACTGACCGCAGCGTTGCTCGATCTTCCCGTCGACCGATGGCCGGTCTTCGGCGGGCTGTCGAACACCAGTTGGGTGCAGCTCAGCAGCCACGGCGACGTCGCCGACCTGGGATGGCGTCTGGACGTGTGGAACGCGTCGGCGCGGGTGGCCAGTGACGTCCTCTGACGACTACTCGGCACCACCGGTGGCCGAGGGGACGCCGCCGGTACTGCTGGTGTTGGCGGACTCGCTCAGTTACTACGGCCCCAAGGGCGGCCTGCCGGTCGACGACCCGAGGATCTGGCCCAATCTGGTGGCGTCGGAGCTGGGCTGGACGGTCGAACTGGTCGCCCGGATCGGCTGGACCAGCCGAGACGTGTGGTGGGCACTGACACAGGACCCCCGCGTGTGGGCAGCGATCCCGAAAGCGGGCGCGGTCGTGTTCGGCGTCGGCGGGATGGATTCGCTGCCGTCGCCGTTGCCGACGGCGTTGCGCGAGCAGATTCGCTACGTCAGGCCGCCGGCTCTTCGTCGCCTCGTTCGGAACGGATATCAGTGGGCGCAGCCCCGGCTGTCGCCGCTCGGATGGCCCGTCGCGTTGCCACCCAAGCTCAGCGTCGAATATCTCGAGAAGTCCCGTGCCGCTCTGGCGTACGTCCGACCCGACCTGCCCGTCGTCGGCACCTTGCCCTCGGTGCATCGCAGCGACGCGTACGGCAACGTGCACACCGGGCGGCCCGCAGCCGAGCGGGCACTGCGGCGCTGGAGCTCGGACACCGGCGTGCCGCTCGTCGATCTCGCCGAGGCCGTCCGCGCGAACATCATGTCCGACAACGCGAATCCCGACGGTATCCACTGGGGCTGGGACGCACACGTCGCTGTCGCCGACGCGATGCTCGCGGAACTGCGTCCCCGCGTCAGCGCGGACGGGCAGCAGGCATGAGCGTCGTCGTCGTCACCGATTCCTCGGCGTGCATCGACGACGCCGTAGCCCGGCGAGAAGGCATGGCAGTCGCGCCGCTGCACGTGTTCGTGGGAGGTGCCGATCTTCGTGAGGGGATCGACCCCATTCCCGACGACTTCGCCGCCGACGGCCCCGTGACGACGGCCGGCGCGTCGCCCGACGAACTGCGACGGATCTACGGTGACGCGCTCGACCGCAGTGGGGGCGACGGCGTCGTCGCCGTGCACATCTCGCGCGGGCTCTCCAGCACGTGGGAGGCGGCCCGGCGGGCTGCCGCCGAACTGGGAGACGGCATACGCGTCGTCGACTCCGGGGCGGCGGGAATGGGCGTCGGGTACGCCGCGCTGGCGGCGTCGTCGACGGCTGCGGCAGGCGGGAACCTCGACGCCGTCTACGACGCAGCGGTGTCGGTGTCGGCGCGCGTGCGCTCGTTCATCGTCGTGGACAAACTCGACCATCTGCGCCGCGGGGGCCGGATCGGCGCAGCCGCAGCGTTGCTCGGGACGGCGCTCGCGATGAAACCCGTCCTCCATCTGAGCGAGGGGCGGCTCGTCCTCGCGGAGAAGGCGCGCACGTCCACGAAGGCGCTCGGAAAACTCGTGAACGCGGTCGCGTCGGTCGCGGGCGAGCACGGCGTCGCGCTGACGGTGCATCACATGCAGTGCCCGGAACGCGCCGAGACGCTCGCATCGCAACTGGCAGAACGTGTTTCGCAGGTCGACCGCGTCGACGTCACACCGTTCGGAGCGGTGCTCGGTGCGCACGTCGGGCCGGGAGCGGTCGGCGTCGCGGTCTGCCCCGACGCCTGATCGTCCACAGCCGTCCGGTCTGTCCACAGGGCAATTTCTCACCAGCGCAGACGAGCCAGGCCGGAATCGTCGCCGGGTTAGCGTCGGCCCATGGCAAGTCTCGAGAACCGTACGGTGTCGCGCGCCGGATCTGCACCGCCACGATCGACGGGCGAACACGACGACGATCGCACCGGACAACCGAACTGGTTGCTCGCCGACGATCGTCGCGACACAGCCCTGTCGGCGTATCTACCCGAACGGTGGCGCGGCGCGCGCGTGGACCCGGGACGCAAGGGAATGTTCGCGTTGGCGGGGGTGGGCTTGGTCGTCGTCCTCGTGGCGGCGTACGGCTGGCTTCGTGACGCGCCCGCCGTAGCCCCGGTTCCGGCTCTCCCTGTCGTGCAGCCTGTTTCGGAGGGCGCTTCGGCGTCCGGTAATGCTGCGTCCGGCGGTGCTGCGTCCGATGGTGCTGCGTCCGGAGTTCCCGAACCGCCGGTCGACATCGTCGTCAGCGTCGTCGGGCTCGTCGTCAACGCCGGACTGGTTCATCTCCCGGTCGGATCCCGCGTCGCCGATGCCCTCGCCGCGGCGGGTGGAGCCCGCGACGGCGGCGACGTCGTCGCGCTCAATCTCGCGGCGAAAGTCGCCGACGGCGATCAGATCGTGGTCGGCGCGCTGCCGCCCGAGGGGCGTCCGATCGTCAGCGGAACGACGAGTCAGGCTGGTACGCAGAGTAGTTCGACGGCGGAAGCCGGCCCTGCCGGCGGCGGTCCGGTGAATCTGAACGACGCGTCGGTGGCCGAGCTCGACGCGCTGCCGGGCGTCGGTCCTGTCACGGCCGCCAACATCGTCGCGTGGCGGGAGGTGAACGGTCGCTTCACTTCCGTCGACCAACTGTCGGAGGTCGACGGCATCGGCCCGGTCCGACTGGAGAAGCTGCGCACTCAGGTCTCGGTGTGAACGAACCGGCCATCCGGCCGTTCGATATTCGGTTGGTACCCGCCGCGGCCGCGGCGTGGACCGCGACCGTCGCCGGGGTGCTGTTCGGATCGGCCGTCGCCGTGGTTCTCGCCGTCGTCTGCATGAGTATTGCTGCGCTGCTGTGTGTTTCGACCAGAGGAGTGGGGTGGGGCGTCGGGCTGATCGCGTTCGCGGTAGCGGGCGCCTGCTACTCGGGCGCGACGGCACTGCACTCGTCGGCGGTCGAGTCGAGCCCTGTCACGTCGGCAGCGGCGGACAAGGCGTGGGTCAGCGCGGCGGTCGTGGTTCGTGAGGATCCCCGTCGGTTGCGCTACCCCGGTCCTGCAACGGTGTCGGTGCGAGCGGAACTCGAGCAGATCGACATCGGAGGCGTTCCCGTTCGTCACGGCGGTCGAATTCTCGTCGTCGCGCCCGCCGACGGGTGGGAGCACGTGGTGCCAGGCCAATCGGTGACGCTGCGTGGTCGGCTCGCACTGCCGGACCGCGCCGACCTGACGCTCGCGGTCGTTCGAACGCAGGGACCGCCGCTGCTGGTGGGCGATCCAGGTCCGATCGGCGTCGCAGCGGATTCGATACGGCGTGATCTGACGTCGGCCGCCGGGGCAGCGCTGCCCGACGATCAGGCCGGGCTGCTGCCCGGTCTCGTCGTCGGAGACGTCTCGGCACTGCCCGACGACGTCGAAAGCGATTTCAAGGCAGCAGGTCTGACACATCTGAACGCCGTCTCGGGAGCCAACTTTTCGATCGTCCTGGGTGCCGTGCTGTTGTTGACGCGGGGGATCGGAATCGGTCCACGCCCGACGGTGATGGTGTGTGCCGTCGTGTTGCTGGGTTTCGTCGTGGTCGCGCGTCCGTCGCCGAGCGTGTTGCGCGCGGCCGTGATGGGCGGGATAGGACTGCTCGCGCTCGTGACGGGGCGCCGTCGTCAGGCGGTCCCCGCGTTGTGCGCCGCAGTGCTGGTGTTGCTCGCGTGGTGGCCGGAACTCGCCGTCGACTTCGGATTCGCGCTGTCGGTGCTCGCGACCGCCGGTCTCGTCGTGCTCGCGCCGGTCTGGGTGGACTGGCTGCGTCGTCACGGGTGGGGGAGGGCCGGTGCCGAGATCGTCGCGGTGGCGGCGGCAGCTCACGCCGTCACGGCCCCGGTCGTCGCGGCGATGGCGGGCACGTTCTCGGTGGTCGGTGTACTGGCCAACATCGTGGTCGCGCCGGTCGTCGCGCCGATCACCGTCGTCGGTGCGACCGCGGCAACGATCGCACCGGTCTCGATCGGGCTCGCCGCACTCGTCCTCGAACTGGCGTCCGCGCCGCTGTGGTGGTTGATCGCCGTCGCGCACTGGGCCGCGTCGGCTCCCGGGGGTGCGCTCGTCGTTCCGGACGGAATCGCCGGTGCAGGGCTCGTTCTCGGCGGCACGCTTGTCGTCCTCGTGGCATTGCGATGTCGGCCCATCCGATGGGTGTGCGGAGTGCTCTGTGCGGCGGCGACACTCGTGTGGGTGGCAACGGCACTCTTCTGACGTCGGCGCATTCGGAGAGCGTCGGACCGGCATGGCACGATCTGTGCTGTGACTGCGACAGCCTCGGTTTCTCCTCTGCACCTCGTACTCGGCGACGAGGAATTGCTCATGGATCGGGCGGTCGCGTCGATCGTCGCCGATGTGCGCGCCGGGGCACCCGAGGGTGACGAGGTGCCGGTCACCAAGCTGCGTGCAGGCGATGCCACCGCCCCCGAGCTCGCCGAGCTGCTCAGCCCGTCTCTGTTCGCGGAGGACCGCGTCGTCGTGCTGGAGGCGGCAGCCGAGGCGGGCAAGGACGCTGTCGCCCTCGTGCTCGACGCGGCCGCGGATCCGCCTGCCGGGGCCGTCCTCGTCGTCATGCATTCCGGCGGTGGCCGCGCGAAGGCGATGGCCGGTGCGCTGCAGAAGGCCGGTGCCGTCACGCACGACTGCTCCAAGCTGAAGCCCGGCGACCGCCCCGACTTCGTCAAACGAGAATTCACCGCTGCGGGTGTCAGGGTCAGCGGCGACGTCGTCGAGGCCGTCGTCGAATCCGTCGGTTCCGAACTGCGTGAACTAGCGGCGGCGTGCTCGCAGCTGGTCGCCGACACCGCAGGCAAGGTCGACGTGGCCGCGGTACGTCGCTACTACTCGGGCAAAGCCGAAGTCTCCGGTTTCGACGTCGCCGAGAAGGCCGTCGCAGGGGATGGTGCAGGCGCGCTGGAGGCGCTGCGGTGGGCCATGCACCGGGGTGTGCCCCACGTCCTGCTTGCCGACGCGCTCGCCGACGCGGTGCGGACCATCGCGCTGGTCGGGTCGGCGGGCCGCGGGGACCCGTTCCGCATGGCGAGTGAACTCGGCATGCCGCCGTGGAAGATCAAGAAGGCACAGGCCCAGGCGCGCAGCTGGAACGGGCAGTCGATCGGGGAGGCGTTGCAGATCGTCGCGCAGTTGAACGCCGACGTCAAAGGCCAAGCAGCCGACGCGGATTACGCCGTCGAGCACGCGGTGGCCGTCGTGGCCGGCCTCGGTAGTTGACCGGCCGAAGCGGAGCGAACAGCAAAGAACCCGCTCGGTGATCCGAGCGGGTTCTTGCGAGGTTCTCTGCGAGAAGGTCTGAATCAGAGCTTGTTGACAGCCAGAGCCAGAGCCGACTTCTTGTTGGCTGCCTGGTTCTTGTGGATGACGCCCTTGCTGGCTGCCTTGTCCAGCTGACGACCTGCGGTGACGGCGATGGCGGACGCCGTTGCCTTGTCGCCTGCAGCCTCAGCGGTGCGGAAGGAGCGAATGATCGTCCGCAGCGAGGACTTCACCGACTGGTTGCGCAGGCGGTTGCGCTCGTTGGTGAGAATGCGCTTCTTCTGGGACTTGATGTTGGCCACGCGTAAAATCCTTCTGTCTTCGTCGGTATTCCGGTCAGGGCGATCCATGCTGGAATGCCCGAAGTCTGCTGCGGAGCCATTGCAGCCCAGCGCCGAAGATCGAGAATACCAGCTGGGCGTCGCAGAACCCAATCCGTCGACGCGGCGTCGCGCCGGGCCGTGCGGGACGGGCCGTGTTTCGAGAATTTAACGTGTCCAGCGCGCTCGACGCCAGTCTCTGTAGCAACATGTCGACAATGAGTCCGCGATCCGGAGGCGCCGCAGCCCCAGAGGCCAAGGCCAAGACGAAGTCCAAATCCGCGGCACGTGCGAATCCCGTCATCGACGGGGTGTTCGACGGTTACCTCGACAACGGGAAGTACGGCTCGGCGTTCGACGAGATGTTCGACGGCGAAGGAAAGACCCGAACGCCCTACAAAGGAATTCACACTGCACTCGAACCGTCGAGCTCGGCCGACCTGGACGCGCGGTCCGATGCGTTGGGCCGCGCTTTCATCGACCAGGGCATCACGTTCTCGCTGTCCGGTCAGGAGCGGCCGTTTCCGCTCGACCAGGTGCCGCGCGTCATTGCGGCGGGTGAGTGGTCTCGACTCGAACGTGGCCTCAAGCAGCGCGTCAAGGCGTTGGAGATGTTCCTCGCCGACATCTACGGAGACCAGGAGATTCTGCGCGACGGCGTCGTCCCGAAGCGCCTCGTCACCTCGTGTGAGCACTTTCACCGCGAAGCGATCGGCATCGTCCCGCCGAACGGTGTCCGTATCCACGTCGCCGGCATCGACATCGTGCGCGACGCCCAGGGCACCTTCCGCGTCCTCGAGGACAACCTGCGCTCGCCGTCCGGCGTGTCCTACGTCATGGAGAACCGCCGCACGATGGCGCGCGTGTTCCCCGATCTGTTCGCGACGCATCGAGTCCGCGCGGTGGGGGATTACGCGTCGCACCTCCTTCGCGCCCTGCGTGCGTCCGCCGCACTGAACGAGGCCGACCCCACCGTCGTCGTTCTGACCCCGGGAGTCGCGAACTCGGCCTACTTCGAACATTCGCTGCTCGCTCGTCTGATGGGCGTCGAACTGGTCGAGGGGCGAGACCTGTTCTGCCGCGACAACGTCGTCTACATGCGGACCACCGAGGGTGAGCGTCAGGTCGACGTCATCTATCGACGCATCGACGACGATTATCTCGACCCGATGCAGTTCCGGCCCGACTCGGTTCTCGGCGTCGCTGGGCTCGTCAACGCCGCGCGTGCCGGCAACGTCGTCATCTCCAGCGCCGTCGGAAACGGTGTGGGCGACGACAAACTCGTCTACACGTACGTACCGACGATCATCGACTACTACCTGGGCGAGAAACCGTTGCTCGCGAACGTCGACACGTTTCGTTGCTGGCTCGACGACGAATGCGAGGAAGTGCTCGATCGCGTCGACGAACTCGTCATCAAGCCTGTCGAAGGTTCCGGCGGCTACGGCATCGTCTTCGGTCCCGACGCGTCGCCCAAGGAACTGGCGACCATCAGCAAGAAGATCCGTGCCGATCCGCGCGGGTGGATCGCTCAGCCCGTCGTCCAGCTGTCGACGGTTCCCACCAAGATCGGCGACCGGCTCGTGCCGCGTCACGTCGATCTTCGCCCGTTCGCGGTCAACGACGGGGACGACGTCTGGGTGCTGCCCGGTGGTCTGACGCGCGTCGCGCTCCCGGAGGGGTCCCTGGTGGTCAATTCCAGTCAGGGTGGCGGCAGCAAGGACACCTGGGTGCTGGCGACGCGAACGTCGCAGGAGGAGCAGGAGCTCGCGGGCGAGGAGATCGTCAGTGAACCGCCCGAGTCGCCGACGGTCGAGCAGGGCCCCGAACTGACGATGGACCAACAGCAACAGCAGCAACAGCAGCAGCAGTCGAACGGTGGTGTCAGCTAGATGCTCGCTCGGAACGCGGAATCGCTCTACTGGATCGGGCGATACGTCGAGCGGGCGGACGACACTGCCCGCATTCTCGACGTCACGGTGCACCAGCTGCTCGAGGACGCGACCGTCGACCCGGACCACATCTCGCGAGTTCTGTTGCGCGTGCTGGGTTTTCGATACGAGCCCGACGAGTCGTTCGACGTGTGGTCGCTCACCGAGCTCGTCGCGTTCAGCCGGACAGGCGGCGGGTCCATCGTCGACTCGCTGTCCAGTGCGCGCGAAAACGCCCGCGGCGCAAGGGAAGTCACGTCCACCGAGATGTGGGAATGCCTCAACACGACCTACAACGGGCTGAGCGATCGGATCCGCGCGTCGAAACGCACCGGTCCGCACGAGTTCTTCAGCTACATCGAGGAGAGGGCGGCGATGTTCGCCGGTCTCGCCGACTCGACTCTCAGTCACGACGACGGCTACCGCTTCCTCATCCTCGGCCGTTCCGTCGAACGCGTCGACATGGTCGTGCGGCTGCTGCTCTCACGAGCGGGGGACAGGCCGTCGTCGCCCGCGTGGGTGACGGTGCTGCGCGCGGCAGGTGCGCACGACACCTACCTTCGGACGTACCGAGGGGCGCTCGACGCGCAACGCGTGCTCGAATTCATGTTGTTGGACAGGCTTTTTCCGCGATCGGTGTTCTATGCGCTCAGTGAGGCGGAGCGGTCGCTCGATCAGCTCGATCATCAGCCGAACAGCCGCGTCGGCGCTCGTGCGGAAGCCCAGCGGTTGCTGGGTCGAGCCCGAAGCGAACTGGAGTTCCTGCGCCCCGGTGCGTTGTTGGACGATCTGCAGGACCGGCTGATCGCGCTGCAGGAGACGTGCCGCGAACTCGGCGACGCCATCTCCAAGCAGTACTTTCACGCCGCGCCGTGGGTCGCGTGGACCGACGCCGGCAAGGGGAGCTACGAAGATCAACTGGAAGGTGAACTGTGAGTTGGCGTATGCGCGTCGTGCACACCACGGGCTACAAGTACGACGCGCCGGTGACGTCGTCGTACAACGAGGCGCGTCTGACACCACGAAGCGACCACCGACAGAACGTCATTCTGAACCGGGTCGAGACCAATCCGGTCACTCGGTCGTTCCGGTACACCGACTACTGGGGAACCGCGGTGACCGCGTTCGACCTGCACGCACCGCACACCGAACTCGAGGTGACGGGGTCGTCCGTCGTGGAGACCGACCCCTTCACGCCGCCCGAGGAGACGGCGTCGTGGGAGTACCTGGCGAGCGAAGCAGTCGTCGACCGCTTCGACGAAGTCCTCGGCTTCACGGTCTACGTGCCGCAGAATCGGCAACTCGCGTCGATCGCGAAGAAGCTGACGAAGGGCCTACCGCCGCAGGAATCGGTCGTCGCAATTGCCGAATGGGTACACGAGGAGATGTCGTACGTCCCCGGCACGACGGGCGTGCACACGTCGGCTGTCGAGGCGTGGTCGGAGAAGAAGGGCGTCTGCCAGGACTACGCGCATCTGACGCTTCTGCTGCTGCGTAGCGTCGGTATCCCGAGTCGCTACTGCTCCGGCTACCTGCACCCGAAGAAGGAAGCAGTCGTCGGTGCGTCGGTCGAGGGCCAGAGCCACGCGTGGATCGAGGCATGGACCGGCGCCTGGTGGGGCTACGACCCGACCAACGCCATTCCCGTCAGCGAACAGCATGTGTCGGTGGGTCTCGGACGCGACTACGCGGACGTTCCGCCCCTGAAAGGTATCTATTCGGGTGGTGGTTCCACCGACCTCGATGTCGTGGTAGAGATCACACGACTGGCGTAACCTACTGCTCGGCAGGTTTCTCTTTTCGACTTTTCGATCGAGCAGAGGTGGGCTATGTCGACGGCACAGGAGTACGTGGAACCCGAGGTCATCTCCGATACCAAGAAGTACATCGTCGAAGCGATAGGCACGTTCGTGCTCGTGTTCGCCGCAGTCGGTACCGCGGTCTTCGCCGGCGACAAGGTGGGTAATCTGGGCGTCGCGCTCGCCTTCGGCCTGACCCTGTTGTTCCTGGTCTACGCGATCGGCCCGATCTCCGGATGTCACGTCAATCCGGCCGTGACGTTCGGGCAGTTGCTCGTCGGCCGTCTGACGATCGTTCAGACGGCGCTGTTCATGGTTGCCCAGGTAGTCGGCGGCTTGATAGCCGGCGCGGTGTTGTTCGCGATCGCGAACAGTCTTCCCTCGTACGACCGCAGCGTCGACGGCCTCGGCGCCAACGGCTGGGGACCGCACAGCCCGTCGGCGATCGAAGGTCCGTTGGGCGGGATCCTGGAGAACGGGTACGGGATCACCGCAGCAATCGTCGTCGAGGTGCTCCTGACGGCGTTGCTCGTCTTCGTCGTGTTGGCCTCGACCGATCAGATCTCCGACGTCCCGCTCGCCGGCGTGTCGATCGGCTTCACGCTGGCGGTCATCCATCTGGTGTCGATTCCGATCGACAACACGTCGGTCAATCCGGCCCGAAGCCTGGCCGTCGCCCCGTGGCAGCCCGGCGCGATGGGACAGGTCTGGCTGTTCGTCGTCTTCCCGCTCGTCGGTGGAGCATTGGGCGCGCTCGTCTACCGCGGGGTGTTCGGTGCGGCTGCGCCGCCCGTGCGCGGATAGTTGCACCAGAGGCCAACTTTGCGCGCACGGGTCGCGGAGCGGCACTCAGGACCAGCTGTACTCCGAACGCAAGCGCGCCGCGACGGCGTCGAACTTGCCCTTCGCGAGAACGGCACCCTCGCGGCGGATTCCGGTCTCCGGGACGTCCAGGACACGGTCGAGTCGGATCCAGCTCGGCCGTCCTTCGGCATCCCATGATCCGGAGCCGATCGCGACCCAGTCTCGGTCACCGTCGTGCTTCTGCTGGCTGGACAACATCAGTCCGAGAAGGGTGCTGCCGTCGCGGCCGACGACGAGGACGGGACGGTCCTTGCCCTGGCTCGCGTCCTCCTCGTAGGTGACCCACGTCCACACGATCTCGCCGGGGTCGGCTTTGCCGTCGAGGTCGGGGGAGTATTCGACGCGTCGTGCCCGGTGTGCCGTGGGAACGGCGTTCGACGACACCGGCCGCCCGGCGGGAGCGCTCGGGGCGGGCGTGGTCCTGGAGGCGATTGCGTCCTTGCCCTTCTGGAGGGCACCGGAGTTCTGCAGCTGGCGAAAGAGCCTGGGGCCCTCGCGGAGTGCGATCTTGCCGAGTTCCTTGCCGAGTCTGCTCCAGTTGCCAGCCATGGGAGCCGAGTGTAGTCAGGCGGTGAATCGGCTGCGGCGCGACGCGGAACCGGTGGAACGACGCCGGTGTGGGACGGGCGGGAGTGAAGCCTGCGGAACGACCCTCGTGTGGGAGCATGGAGCAGTTGCTCCTGCAAACGCCAGCAAAGGATACGAGTGCCCAGCTTCGCCGACACGACGTTCACCGATCCCACCAGGATCAGGAACTTCTGCATCATCGCCCACATCGACCACGGAAAGTCGACGCTGGCCGACCGGATGCTGCAGCTCACCGGTGTCATCGACGATCGCTCGATGCGGGCGCAGTACCTCGACCGCATGGACATCGAACGCGAGCGCGGCATCACGATCAAGGCGCAGAACGTCCGGCTGCCGTGGACGGTCGACGGCGAAGAATTCGTGCTGCACCTCATCGACACACCCGGTCACGTCGACTTCACGTACGAGGTGTCGCGTGCACTCGAGGCCTGTGAAGGTGCCGTGCTGCTCGTCGATGCGGCGCAGGGCATCGAGGCGCAGACTCTGGCGAATCTCTATCTGGCGCTCGAGAAGGACCTGACGATCATCCCGGTCCTCAACAAGATCGACCTCCCTGCCGCCGACCCGGATCGCTACGCGGGCGAGATCGCGCACATCATCGGCTGCGAGCCGGACGAGGTGCTGCGTGTGTCCGGCAAGACCGGCGTCGGCGTCACGGAACTGCTCGACGAGGTCGTCAAACAGATGCCTGCACCCGTCGGCGACCCCGACGGCCCGGCCCGCGCGATGATCTTCGACTCGGTCTACGACACCTACCGCGGCGTCGTCACCTACGTTCGTGTCGTCGACGGCGAGCTCAAGCCGCGCGAGAAGATCACCATGATGTCGACGGGTGCGACCCACGAGCTTCTCGAGGTCGGCATCGTGTCGCCCGAACCGAAGGCGTCGACGGGTCTCGGCGTCGGCGAGGTCGGCTACCTCATCACCGGTGTGAAGGACGTGCGCCAGTCCAAGGTCGGTGACACGGTCACGACGTTCCGCAAGGGCGCCACCGATCCGCTGACGGGATACCGCGAGCCGCGCCCGATGGTGTACTCCGGCCTCTACCCGGTCGACGGCTCCGACTACCCCGATCTGCGCGACGCGCTCGAGAAGCTGCAGCTCAACGATGCGGCGCTCACCTACGAGCCGGAGACGTCGGTTGCGCTCGGGTTCGGCTTCCGCTGTGGCTTCCTCGGCCTGCTGCACATGGAGATCACCCGCGAACGTCTCGAACGCGAATTCGGCCTCGACCTGATCTCGACGTCACCGAACGTGGTCTACCGCGTCGAGATGGAGGACGGCACCGAGCACACCGTCACCAACCCGTCGTACTGGCCCGAGGGAAAGACACGCGACGTGTTCGAGCCGATGGTGCGATGCACCATCATCTCGCCGAGCGAGTTCATCGGCTCGATCATGGAGCTGTGCCAGGGACGACGCGGTGAGCTGGGCGGCATGGACTACCTGTCGGAGACCCGCGTCGAGCTGCGGTACACCATTCCGATGGCCGAGATCATCTTCGACTTCTTCGACATCCTGAAGTCGCGGACCCGCGGATACGCCAGCCTCGACTACGAGGAGGTCGGCGAGCAGAGCGCGGCGCTGGTCAAGGTCGACATCCTGCTGCAGGGCGAAGCCGTCGACGCGTTCTCCGCGATCGTGCACAAGGACGCGGCTGCGGCCTACGGCAACAAGATGACGACCAAGTTGAAGGAACTGATCCCGCGCCAGCAGTTCGAGGTGCCGATCCAGGCTGCCATCGGCTCGCGCATCATCGCCCGCGAGAACATCCGCGCCATCCGCAAGGACGTCCTCGCGAAGTGTTACGGCGGTGACATCAGCCGTAAGCGCAAGCTGCTCGAGAAGCAGAAGGAAGGCAAGAAGCGCATGAAGACCATCGGTCGCGTCGACGTGCCGCAGGAGGCCTTCGTCGCAGCGCTGTCGTCGGAGTCGTCGGCGGACAAGCCCAAGAAATAGTGCGCCTGCGGCGCCCGTGCGCGAAAAGTTGGCGCCCGCTCCAACTATGCACGCACGGGTGGCGCAGCCGCCGGGAGTAAGTTCGCACAGTATGACGACACGGATACTGAGCGAACTGAGGATTCCCATCGTCGGAGCACCCATGGCGGGAGGTCCGTCGACGCCCGAGCTGGCGGCAGCAGTGTCGAGCGCAGGTGGCCTCGGCATGATCGCCGGTGCGCTGCTGACGCCCGAAAAGCTTGCCGAGCAAGTGAATTGGGTGCGTGGCACGCTCGGGTCGGTACCGTTCGGTGTCAATCTGTTCATGCCCGAAGACGCGACGGGCGCCGACGTCGACGCCTACGCAGCTCGGCTGCAGCCCTGGTTCGAGAAGTACGACGTCGAACCAGGAGCGCTGCCGCGTCGCGACGACTTCTACCCAGAGAAGTTCGAGTGGGTGATCGCCAACCCGGTGCCCGTCGTGTCGAGCACCTTCGGCACGTTCACCGCCGACGAGGTCGCACGTATGCACGCCGTCGGAACCGAGGTGTGGGCGACGGTCGCGCGCGCCGAGGACGCGTCGGTGGCCACTGCGAACGGGGTCGACGCGCTGATCGTGCAGGGGCCGGAGGCCGGGGGTCATCGCGGTACGTTCGACGGTTCTGCGCCGGAGGCTCCGCTGGCCGAGGTTCTGGGCGCGGTGGCCGCGGTCTCGGGCCTGCCGCGCATCGCAGCAGGCGGCCTCATGGACGGCAACGACGTTGCGCCGCTGTTGGATTCGGGTGCAGCGCACGCAGCTCAGCTCGGGACCGCCTTGCTCGACACCCCGGAAGCCGGCACGAGGCCGGTGCACCGTGAGCAGCTCACCCGCATCGCGAACACTGCTGTCACGCGGGCTTTCTCGGGGCGCCCTGCACGGGGTCTCGAGAACGACTTCATGCGCGAGAACTCCGCCGACGCACCGCTGGCGTACCCCGACGTGCACTACCTGACCGGGCCGATGCGCGCGAAGGCCGCGGCCGCACACGATCCGTCGGCGCTGTCGATGTGGGCCGGTACGGGACATGCTCGCGTGCAGTCGCTTCCGACGGCCGAGCTGATGGCGACATGGGCGAGGCAGTTGGGCCGCTGACGCGGGCCGTGCGTGCGAATGTGCAGCCCGCTGCACATTCGCACGCACGAAAGGGTCAGCTGGTGTGCGCAGGCTGGAAGTGCCCGGCCGCCTGTGCTTCCTCCGCACGGATGACGTGCACGACGGCGTTGATCAGTGCGAGGTGCGTGAACGCCTGCGGGAAGTTGCCGAGGTGCCGACCTGTGCGCGCGTCGATCTCCTCCGCGTACAGCTTGAGCGGACTCGCGTATCCGAGCAGGCGCTCGCACAGGTGCTTGGCCCGCTGCAGTTCACCGATCTCGACGAGCGCCGACACCAGCCAGAAGGAGCAGATGGTGAAGGTGCCTTCCTCGCCCTCGAGGCCGTCGTCCGTGGTGTCGACCTTGTATCGGAGAACGAGTCCGTCGACGGTCAGCTCGTCGGCGATCGCGAGAACCGTTGCGCGGACGCGTTCGTCGTCGGCGGGCAGGAACCGCAGCAGCGGCACGAGCAACAACGACGCGTCGAGAGAGTCGTGGCCGTACCGCTGGGTGAGTACGCCACGCTCGTCGACGCCGTTCGCGAGCACGTCCTCGCGGATCTCGTCGGCGATCTTGTTCCACTCGTCCGCGTACTCGTCCTCGCCGTGGATCGACGCCAGCTTGGCGCCGCGGTCGAGCGCGACCCAGCACATCACTTTCGACGACGTGAAGTGCTGCGGCTCGCCGCGCACCTCCCAGATGCCGCGGTCGGGCTTTCTCCAATTGGCGATGGCCTCTTCGACCTGACGCTTGAGCAGCGGCCACAGCGACTCCGGAACGTGCTCCCGTGAACGCACGTGCAGGTACACCGAATCGAGCATGGTGCCCCAGATGTCGTGCTGCTCCTGGTTGTACGCGCCGTTGCCGATGCGGACGGGCTTCGCACCGTCGTAGCCGGAGAGGTGGTTCAGTTCGCTCTCCTCCAGCGTCTTCTCACCACCGATTCCGTACATGACCTGCAGGGGATTGGCGCTGCCGTCGTCGGAGACCGAGACGTCCGACATGAACGAGAAGAAGTCGTTGGCCTCACGGTCGAGTCCGAGTGTGTACAGGCCCCACAACGCGAACGTCGAGTCGCGCACCCAGGCGTAGCGATAGTCCCAATTTCGTTCGCCCCGTGGGGTTTCCGGTAGAGACGTGGTCGACGCGGCCAGTAGGGCGCCCGTCGGCGCGTACGTCAGGCCCTTGAGGGCCAATGCGCTGCGCTGAAGGTATCCGCGCCACGGATGATCGGGGAAACGTCCGATGGTGATCCACTGACGCCAGCATTCGGACGTGCGCCACATCTTCTCGGCGGCCTCGTCGAACGTCTTGGGTGCCGGGAGGTCGGACCACGAGAGCGCGACGAACACGTTGTCGCCCTCGGTCATTCGCGTACGGGCGCGAGCCTCGCGACCTTCGATGCCGATGCGCAGGTTGGTGGTCAGCTTGAGCGTCGGCTGGTCACCGATCGAACTGGCTTCGCACGTGGCGGTCGCTTCTTCGTAGACCTTGCCGGTGTACTCCCAGCGGGCGGGTGCTCGGTGATAGTCGAACGCGGGCTCACAGCTCATCTCGAGTTCGACGGTCCCGCTGACGCATTTGACCGTGCGAAGCAGTATGTGTTCGGCGTCCCAGTCGCTGGGGGCGCGCTTGTGCGTACGGGAACGCTGATCGGTGTTGTGCCAGGGCCCCATCACCAATGCGTCGCGCACGATGATCCACCCGGTTTCGGTCTGCCATGTCGTCTCCACGATCAGGCCGCCGGGCAGGTAGCGACGCGCGGCGGGAACCGACTGTCCGTAGGGGCCGACGCGGAAGTGGCCTGCGCTTCGGTCGAGGATCGCGCCGAAGACGCTGGGGGAGTCGGGACGCGGCACACACATCCACTCGACCGACCCGTTGCGCGCGATCAGGCATGTGGTCTCGCAGTCGGAGAGGAACGCGTAGTCGTCGATGGGGGGAAACGCGCTGCGGTAGGAGATCGGAGTCGATATCGGGGCTTCCGTGCTGGCCAGGGCGCCCTGGCCATCGTGGCCGTCCGTGTCGGGTGCGCCCGGTAGCGGAATCATGTCGTCGCGTACGGGTACGTTGATCGACTTGTCCTCGTATGCCGTCATACGCCAATCATCGACGCAGGAGTGCGCGTCGTCCACCGATGCGGGTCGTCGGCGTGGCGGCTACTACAGTGACACAGGTGCACGCGTTAGCCACATGGTGGGACGGAATCGAGCTGTGGGTCACCGGACTCCCGTTCGTTGCCCAGTCGATCGTCGTGCTTCTGGTTCTCGTGCCGATCGCGTTCGGGGTGGCGCGGTTGTTCGACCGCGTGCTGGCAGAGGTTCTGCGTGCGCTCGGACGCGATGCCCGGTCCGACCGCGACGTCGCTGTCGCAACGGACGATTCACCGTCGAGGGAAGGTCACTGATGCCGAAGTCGAGAGTCACTCTCGCGCTGATCGCGTTGCTGGTACTCGTCGTACTGGCGTGGCTGCTGACCCGGTAGACCGACGCGATGCGGGGCGCGGAGTCGGATTTTCGGTCCGACGAAGTCCTCTGCTAGATTTCTGTCCGTGTCTGCCGCTGCCGAGTACCGGGTCCGCCATGAGTTGGCGTTGATCGCGGTCGGCAAGCTCGATGTCGCAGATATCGACTGTTGTCGAATCACGTCCTAGACGCGAACTGTTCTCCGGCGGTACATCGCGCATCCATGTAGAGGGTGCGCCTGCGTCGGTGCACGTCTCGCGGACGGTTCGGCTCGTTCGTCGCCCTCTCGGGGTTGTCGACGGCGCAGCCCACGGACCGTCCTCCGGCACGACTTCCGTACGACCTTCCGTGGATCCATCCGAGGCAACACTCGATGAAAGGCCCTACTCGATGAGGCACAGCTCTCGTTACCTGCTCACCACGTTCGCAGCCGTCGGAACCCTCTTTCTCGCTGCGTGCGGGGGTGGATCGAGTGACACGGTCGGCGGCTCGACCGACACGTCGAGCGGTCCTGCTCTGACGCTGGTCGGCTACGCGGTGCCGAAGAACGGATGGGACGCCATCGCTCCCGCGTTCGCGGCCACCGAGGACGGCGACGGTACGTCGATCAATGCCGACTACGGCGCGTCGGGCAATCAGTCACGCAAGGTTGCCGACGGCGCGCCCGCCGACATCGTCAACTTCTCCGTCGAGCCGGATGTGACCCGTCTGGTCAAGGCAGGAAAGGTCGACGAGGACTGGAACCAGAACGCATACGGCGGCGTTCCCTTCGGTTCGGTGGTGACTCTCGTTGTGCGCGAGGGCAATCCGAAGAACATTCAGACGTGGGACGATCTGCTGAAGCCGGACGTCCAGGTCATCAGCCCCAGCCCGCTCAGCTCCGGCTCGGCCAAGTGGAACCTGTTGGCTCCCTACGCGGCCAAGAGCAACGGCGGCCAGGACAAGCAGGCCGGCCTGGACTACGTGCAGCAGCTGGTCTCCGGCCACTTCCCCGTGCAGCCCGAGTCGGGACGCGCGGCGACCGAGGCGTTCCTGCAGGGACAGGGTGATGTGCTGATCAGCTACGAGAACGAAGCGTTGCTCATCGAGGAGCAGGGACAGCCGGTCGAGCATGTCGACGTCGCCGACACCTTCCGCATCGACAACCCCGTCGCCGTCGTCAACACGAGCGCGCAACTCGACAGGGCGAACGCGTTGAACGATTTCGTCTACACCGACGAGGGACAGCGCATCTGGGCCGAGGAAGGGTTCCGGCCGACGAACCCGGAGATCGCCGCCGAGTTCACGGACAAGTTCTTCACGCCCGCGACGCTGCGCACGATCGACGATCTCGGTGGTTGGGAGACCGTCGACGCCGAGCTCTTCGGTGACAACGGAGCCATCACCACTATCTACAAAGAGAACACGCAGTAATCACCATGTCCTCGACGCACATCGATTCGGCCCCCGGCACGCGGCCTTCTCCCCGAAAAGGGCGGAAGTTCCGCGGGTCGGGTTCGGTCGGGCCCTTCGGTCTCGGGGTCGCGGTGCTCTGGCTGAGCATCATCGTTCTGCTGCCGCTGGCGGCTCTGACCGTGAAATCGTTCGACGACGGCATCTCGGGCTTCTGGGATGCGATCACCGAGCCGCGCGCAATCGCGACGTTCAAGGTCACCTTGGAGGTGTCGGTGGCCGCCGCGGTCATCAACCTCGTGTTCGGAACGCTGATCGCCTGGGTGCTCGTCCGCGACGACTTTCCGGGCAAGCGCATCGTCAACGCGCTGATCGATCTGCCGTTCGCTCTGCCGACGATCGTCGCGAGCCTCGTGCTGCTGTCGCTGTACGGTCCCGCGAGTCCTATCGGTCTGGTGTTCAACGCGACGAAGCCTGCAGTCGTCGTCGCCCTGCTGTTCGTGACGCTTCCGTTCGTGGTGCGCGCCGTCCAGCCGGTCCTGATCGAACTGGACAAGGAAGTGGAAGAGGCTGCCGCGTCCCTGGGCGCGAACAACTGGACGATCTTTCGCTCGATCATCCTCCCCGTGTTGCTGCCGTCGATTCTCAGCGGTGCCGGCCTCGCGTTCGCCCGTGCCATCGGCGAGTTCGGTTCCGTCGTGCTGATCGGCGGCAACATTCCCGGTGACACGCAGATCGCGTCGCAGTACATTCGCGAGCTGATCGAATACGACCAGCCCGTCGATGCCGCCGCCATCTCCGTCGTCCTGCTCGCGCTGGCATTCGTGGTGCTGTTCGTACTGCGCATCGTCGGTAACCGGCTCGCCCGGCGTGAGGAGCAGATCCGATGAAGGTCGGACTTCCCGTCAAACTGTCACTGCGCACGGTCGCGCTGCTGTACCTCGCGGCGTTGGTGCTGTTTCCTCTCGCGGCAATTCTGTTCCGCACGTTCGAGGACGGCTTCATGCAGTTCTGGGGCCTGGTCACGACGCCTGCAGCGCAGTCGGCGCTGCAGTTGTCGTTGCTGATCGTCGCGATCGTGGTGCCGGTCAACGTCGTGTTCGGTGTCATCACCGCGTTGGCTCTCGTCCGCGGGCGCTTCCGCGGCAAGGGCATCCTCGAGGCCGTCGTCGATCTGCCGTTCGCCGTGTCGCCCATCGTCACCGGTGTCGCCCTCATCCTGCTGTGGGGTGCCAACGGATGGTTCGGTGGTGTCGAGTCCCTCGGCTTCAAGATCATCTTCGCGTTGCCCGGCATGGTCATCGCGACGATCTTCGTGACGCTTCCGTTCGTCGTCCGCGAAGTCGAGCCGGTGCTCTACGAGATCGGCGAGGAGCAGGAGGAGGCGGCGTCGACTCTGGGAGCGTCGTCGTGGCAGACGTTCTGGCGCATCACATTGCCTGCGATCCGCTGGGGTCTGACCTACGGCATCGTCCTTACCGTTGCCCGTTCACTGGGTGAGTTCGGTGCGGTGATCATGGTGTCGACGAACCTCCCCGGCATTTCACAGACGCTCACGCTCCTGGTCAACTCGAGGTACGAGGACTTCAACCAAGCAGGCGCTTACGCCGCGTCGACTCTGCTCATGGCAATCGCCGTCATCGTGTTGCTGCTGATGACTGCCCTCGACAAAAAGAGGACGAAGTAATGACCGCACAGAAGAGTTCCGACATCGAGATCTCCGTGGTGGGTGCCAAGAAGAACTACGGCGACTTCGCGGCTCTCGACAACGTGAGCATCGACATCCCCAAGGGGTCGTTGACGGCGCTCCTCGGTCCGAGCGGTTCGGGCAAGTCCACGCTGCTGCGTTCGATCGCCGGTCTCGAACAGCTCGACTCCGGCCAGGTCATTCTGGCGGGCGAGGACGTGACGTGGGTCAGCCCGCAGAAACGCGAGATCGGCTTCGTGTTCCAGCATTACGCAGCTTTCAAGCACTTGAGCGTGCGTGACAACGTCGCGTTCGGATTGAAGATTCGCAAGCGTCCGAAGGACGAGATCAAACGTCGCGTCGACGAATTGCTCGAGATCGTCGGGCTCGCGGGCTTCCAGACGCGTTTCCCCGCGCAGCTGTCCGGCGGTCAGCGTCAGCGCATGGCGTTGGCGCGAGCACTCGCCGTCGACCCTCAGGTTCTGCTGCTCGACGAGCCGTTCGGTGCACTCGACGCGAAGGTGCGCGAAGACCTTCGGACGTGGCTTCGCCGCCTGCACGACGAGGTGCACGTGACGACGGTCCTGGTCACGCACGACCAGGAAGAGGCGCTCGACGTCGCCGACCGCATCGCCGTCATGAACAAGGGACGGATCGAGCAGGTCGGGTCACCCGAGGATCTCTACGATCGCCCCGAGAACGACTTCGTCATGTCGTTCCTCGGACAGGTCGCCAAACTCAACGGAATGTTGGTGCGACCGCACGACATTCGCGTCGGACGGGATCCGGCACTCGCACTCGCGCAGAAGAACGGCACCGCGGAGTCGGCCGGTGTGACGCGGGCGATCGTCGAACGCGTCGTCCACCTGGGATTCGAGGTCAAGGTGGAGCTGAAGAACGCTGCGACGGGTGAAGCGTTCTCCGCGCAGATCACGCGAGGCGACAGCGAAGCTCTGCGGCTCGAACCCGGTGAGACGGTGTACGTGCGGGCGACGCGCATCCCGCAGATCGTCCCGACCGGCTAGGGGCCTGCGCCCCCCGTGCGCGGGAATGTACAGCCCGCTACGCATTCGCGCGCACGGGTGGTGGAGCCGCCCACCGCCGCGTCGTACCGTGCCGACACGACATCGGCGACGAAGGGGTGGTCGCCGAGAACGTCGGCGTGGGTGATGTCGATGTCGAGTGCGTCTACCTCGTCGCGCACTCGGTCGGTGAGCAGCCCGGGGGCGATGAACCACGGCGCGATGACGATACGACGCGCCCCGGCTGCCGTCAGGTGCGAGATCGCTTCGGTGGGACCGGGATTGCGGTTTGTCGCGAAGCACGTCACCGCGCCTGCCCATCCCGTTCCGGCGGACACACGCGCTGCCAGTGCGCGTGTACGCCGGTTCGCCGCCTCCCTGGACGATCCGACCGCGGCGACCGCGACGCCGATCGTCGGGTCGTCCATGTCCACGCCCGCGCCGAGAATGCGAGCACGCAGCGCATCGACGAGGCGACTGTCGTCGCCGAGAACCTCGGCTTGCACCAACGAGAGGGACGGGTGCCGTCGTCGCGCGGCATCCAGAATTCCGGGCAGATCGACCCGGGCATGAAAAGCATTGCCGAGCAACAACGGAACGAAAGCAGCGGACTCGTGCCCGTCGGCGGCGACTTCGTCGATGACCTGTTCCACGCTGGGTTCGGTCAGATCCAGATATGCGACCCTGACGTCGAGGTCGGGCCGACGCACGCGAACGCGGTCGACCACCGCGCCCACGGTCCGCGACGAACGAGGCTCGCGGCTACCGTGGGCGACGGCGATCAACACACCCATGTCAGGACGGAACCGGTTCTCCCAGTTCGACTGCCGACAGCGCGTCGCCGACGAGACCGGCGGCGAGGGTGTTGCCTCCGGCAGGATCGATCAGCAGGAAGCTGCCGGTGTGCCGGTTGACGGCGTAGTCGTCGGCGACGATGGGCTCGGCGACGCGCACCGAGATGCGTCCGATGTCGTTGAGCTCCAACGTTTCCGGAGACGGGTCGGCCGTCAGGTTCTGTTCGTCGAACTTCTCGACCAGTGCGCCGACGATGGCCTGCGTCGTCCGGGTTCCGTGCTTGAGCAGCAGGCGTGCACCCGGGCGAAGGGGCTTCTCGGCCAGCCAGCACACGGTGGCGTCGAACTCGCCGATGGGTTCGGGAGCGTCCTGCGGCGAGACGATGGAGTCTCCGCGGGACACGTCGACGTCGTCGGCGAGGATCAGCGTGACGCTGCGTCCGGCGCTTGCGGAATCGAGTTCGCCGTCCGCGGTGTCGATGCGCTCGACCGTGGTCCGGGTGCCGGACGGCAGGACGACGACCTCGTCACCGGGGGCGACGGTACCTGCGGCGACCTGGCCCGCGTAGCCGCGGTAGTCCGGGAATTCGGCTGTTCGAGGACGGATCACGTACTGCACGGGGAAGCGAAGTCCGACGCGGTGCGGCTCGGCGTCGACCGGAACCGACTCGAGGTGCTCGATGAGCGTCGGACCGTCGTAGTAGGGGGTGTTGGTGGATCGGACGGCGACGTTGTCTCCGTGCAGAGCCGACACCGGGATCTCGACGACGTCCTCCGCGGCCCAGCCGAGCGACGAGGTCAGCGAGTTGAACTCGGCGGAGATGTCCGCGAACACCGTCGCCGGATCTTCGACGAGGTCGATCTTGTTGACGGCAAGCACCAGCTTGGGCACACCGAGCAGGGCGAGAACCGCCGCGTGCCGACGCGTCTGCGTGATGACGCCCTTGCGAGCGTCGACGAGCAGGATGACGAGCTGTGCCGTCGACGCGCCCGAGACGGTGTTGCGGGTGTACTGCACGTGGCCCGGGGTGTCCGCGAGGACGAAAGATCGTGCAGGCGTGGCGAAGTAGCGGTACGCGACATCGATGGTGATGCCCTGCTCGCGCTCGGCGCGCAGACCGTCGACGAGGAGCGAGAGGTCGGGAGTGCTGAGGCCGCGGTCGACCGATGCGCGTGTGACGGCGTCGATCTGGTCCGCGAGAACGGACTTCGTGTCGTACAGCAGCCGACCGACGAGGGTGGACTTTCCGTCGTCGACGCTGCCCGCCGTCGCGAGACGCAGCAGCTGTGAATTGGACGAACTCATCAGAAATATCCTTCGCGCTTGCGGTCTTCCATGGCCGCCTCGGAGACGCGGTCGTCGCCGCGGGTGGCGCCACGTTCGGTGAGTCGGGAGGCGGCGACCTCGGCGAGAATCGCCTCGTTGTCCGCGGCGTCGGACAGGACGGCTCCGGTGGTGGATCCGTCACCGACGGTGCGGTAGCGCACAGACAGCGTCTGCAGCTCCTCGGCCTCGGTGGGACCGCCCCACACGCCAGGAGTCATCCACATGCCGTCGCGCTGGTACACCGGACGCTGGTGCGCGTAGTAGATGCTCGCCAATTCGACGTTCTCGCGCGCGATGTAGCGCCAGATGTCCAGCTCGGTGAAGTTGCTGAGCGGGAAGACGCGGACCTGCTCACCGGGGGAATGCTTGCCGTTGTACAGGTTCCACAGTTCCGGCCGCTGCTTCTTGGGGTCCCACTGACCGAATGCGTTGCGCAGCGAAAAGATTCGTTCCTTGGCGCGGGCGCGTTCCTCGTCCCGTCGGGCACCGCCAAAGACGGCGTCGAAGCGGTTCTCGGAGATGGCGTCGAGCAGCGGCACCGTCTGCAGCGGGTTGCGGATGCCGTCGGGGCGCTCGGTGAGGCGGCCGTCGGCGAGGTAGTCCTCGACCTTGGCCACGTGCAGGCGCAGGTTGTATTTGGACACGACGTGGTCGCGGAAATCGAGGACCTCCTGCAGGTTGTGCCCGGTGTCGACGTGCAGCAGAGAGAAGGGCAGGGGCGCAGGCCAGAACGCCTTGATCGCGAGGTGCAGCAGGACGGTCGAGTCCTTGCCTCCCGAGAACAGGATGACCGGCCGTTCGAACTCGCCCGCGACCTCACGGAAGATGTGGATGGCCTCGGACTCGAGTGCGTCGAGGGTGTCGAAGCGCGTGCTGTCGACCTGGGGGCGCTCGGTGGCGAAGTTGAGTGTCATGAGGCGTGCAACCCACATTCCGTTTTGGCCTTACCGGCCCACCGTCCGCTACGCGGATCGGCGCCGGGGGCGGGCTTGACGGTGCACGGCTGGCACCCGATCGATGGATACCCCTCGTCGACGAGAGGATTGACGAGAATTCCGTGTTCGTCGATGTACCGCTGCATGTCGTCGTCCGACCATGCCGCGATGGGATTGATCTTGACGAGGCCGAACGCGTCGTCGAAGGAGATCAGCGGCGCGTTCGCCCGAGTGGGAGCCTCGACGCGTCGGATGCCGGTGACCCACGCGCTGTAGTTCGCGAGTTCCTTCTTCAGCGGCGCGACCTTGCGCAGCGCGCAGCAGCGGTTCGGCTCGCGGGCGAAAAGGTCCTTGCCTTCGATCGAATCCTGTTCGGCGACACTGTGTTCGGCGCGAGCGTTGATGACGTTGACGCCGTAGACGGCCTCGACGGCGTCACGGGTTCCGATGGTCTCCGCGAAGTGGTAACCGGTGTCGAGGAACAGGACGTCGACGCCGGGATGCACCTGAGTCGCGAGGTGGACCAGCACTGCGTCCTGCATGTTCGACGCCACGATGTAGTCGTTGCCGAACTCGCGCTCGGTCCACTGCATCAATTCGGTGGCACTCGCACCGTCGAGTTCGCGGGCGCCGCGCTCGGCGATCGCCCTCAGCTCGTCGACCGTCAGATTCATTCTCGTGCTCATCGCAAATCCGCCTCGTCTGCTCGCACGGCCCACTGCGCGAACCGCTCTCCATCTTCGCGGTGCTTGACGAAGTTCCGCACCACTCGTTCGATGTAGTCGCCCAGCTCGGTGCTGTTCACCTTGTGCTGGCGCAGCTTTCGGCCGAACGCGCTGTCCAGGCCGAGGCTGCCACCGAGGTGAACCTGGAAGCCCTCGACCTGATTCCCGTCGCCGTCGTCGACGAGCTGTCCCTTGAAGCCGATGTCCGCGATCTGCGAGCGCGCGCACGAGTTGGGGCAGCCGTTGATGTTGATGGTCACCGGGACGTCGAGCTGGGCATTGACGTCGGCGAGCCGAGCCTCGAGATCGGGAACGAGGACCTGCGATCGCTTGCGCGTCTCGGCGAACGACAGCTTGCAGAACTCGATTCCGCTGCACGCCATCAGGTTCTTGCGCCAGTGCGACGGCCGAGCCGGCAGCCCGAGTGCGTCGAGATCGGCGATGAGATCTTCGAGCTTGTCGTCCGGGACGTCGAGCACGATGAGCTTCTGGTACGGCGTGAATCGGATGCGGTCCGATCCGGCCTTCTCCGCGGCGTCGGCAACCTTGCCGAGGATGGTGCCCGAGACACGACCGGCGATCGGTGCGACGCCGACGGCATTGAGACCGTTCTTGAGCTTCTGGATGCCGACGTGGTCGCGCGGACGCGCGGGCTTCTCGGGCGCGGGACCGTCGATCAGCTTGCGATGCAGGTACTCGTCCTCGAGAACCTGGCGGAACTTCTCGATGCCCCAGTCCTTGATCAGGAACTTCAGGCGCGCCTTCGTGCG
Source organism: Rhodococcus sp. Eu-32 (assembly GCF_003336925.1). NCBI lineage: Bacteria > Bacillati > Actinomycetota > Actinomycetes > Mycobacteriales > Nocardiaceae > Rhodococcus > Rhodococcus sp. Eu-32. Next base: position 41,666 of record NZ_QGNK01000021.1, read on the forward strand.
GAGGCGACGGTAGCCGTAGTCGCGGAAGATCGAGACGACGCCTTCCCAGACGTCGGGTACTTCGTCGAGCGGCACCCAGACGCCGACGCGCTGCGCCAGCATCGGGTTGGTCGACAGTCCGCCGCCGACCCATAGGTCGAGACCGGGACCGTGCTCGGGGTGGTTCACGCCGATGAACGCGACGTCGTTGATCTCGTGCACGACGTCCTGCAGGCCGGAGATCGCCGTCTTGAACTTGCGGGGCAGGTTCGAGTACTCGGGCTTACCGATGTAGCGCTCGACGATCTCGTCGATGGCAGGCGTCGGATCGAGGATCTCGTCGACGGCCTCGCCTGCGAGAGGCGACCCGAGCACGACGCGGGGGCAGTCACCGCACGCCTCGGTGGTCTTCAGGCCGACGGCTTCGATGCGACGCCAGATCTCGGGGACGTTCTCGACCTCGATCCAGTGGTACTGAACGTTCTCGCGGTCGGAGAGGTCGGCGGTGTCGCGAGCGAACTCCTTGGAGATACCGGCGAGCGTGCGCACCTGCTCGACGTTCAGCGCGCCTGCGTCGCACCGAATGCGCATCATGAAGTACTTGGCTTCGAGCAGATCGATGTTGTCGTCGCCGGTGTAGGTGCCGTCGTATCCCTGCTCGCGCTGGGTGTAGAGACCCCACCAGCGGAAGCGGCCGCGCAGATCGCTCTTGTCGATGCTGTCGAAGCCCTGCTTGGAATAGATGTTCTCGATGCGAGCCCGCACGTTCAGCGGGTTGTCGTCCTTCTTGGACTGCTCGTTGGGGTTGAGCGGCTCGCGGTATCCGAGTGCCCACTGGCCCTCGGCCCGTCGCTTGGCCGGACGCGGCGTGCGTTCCCGCGGGGCTACGCGCGCCGGGGCGGACGAACCCGCGTCGGTCGGGGCGTCGGTGGTCGACGACATCTACTGCTCCTGCATCTTTTCTCTACCGGGCGGCCAAGGGGAGGGGTTGAGACTCACCACTTGCACACGCGTCCGGACGGATCGGGGGTGTGGCGGGGAACTACCGGGAACGAGCTGTGGGTCGAGGGGGAGCCGGCAACGGGCTCAGCAACACACTCGACAGCATCGACACGACGAGCTGCAGACACGCTTGAGGTCGACGTGGCGGCGCGCCACGAGTCGGATCCCGGTGTCAGTCACGGCGACCATTGTGCCACGTCATTCGGCCAGGTCCGACCATGGACGCCTATTTACCCGAAATTCACGGTAAATAGGCTGGCAGAGGCGTTGCCCTCGCGCCGGAAAGTGTGCCGCACTCGGTCTGGAACACTGGACGGGTGAACATCGTCGCCGCTCCACCCGTGCCCTTCGAGTTGCCCGACGCGGCATTCGACGGCGTCGGGCAACGGCCGTTCGGTGTGTACGTCCATGTTCCGTTCTGTGCGACGCGGTGCGGCTACTGCGATTTCAACACCTACACCGCCGGGGAACTCGGAACTTCCGCCTCACCGCAGTCCTGGCGCGAGGCGATGCGTCGGGAATTGGAGGCGGCTGCATCGCTGTTCGCCGATCGCGCGGGCGTCGTACCGACGGCCGACACCGTGTTCGTCGGAGGCGGGACGCCGTCGCTGCTCGGAGGCGACGGCTTGACCGACGTTCTGAATGCCGTCCGCGCCAGTTTCGGTCTGACCCCTGGGGCCGAGGTGACGACGGAATCGAACCCGGAGTCGACGTCACCCGAGTTCTTCGACGCGCTTCTGTCGGCAGGCTTCACGCGTGTCTCGCTCGGAATGCAGTCCGCGGCACCGCACGTCCTTCGGGTTCTCGATCGCACGCACACCCCGGGCCGGGCAGTGGCCGCCGCGAGGGAAGCGAAGGCGGCCGGCTTCGGCCACGTCAACCTCGATCTCATCTACGGCACGCCGGGGGAGCGTCCCGAGGATCTCGACAGCTCGCTCGACGCGGTGCTGACGGCAGGCGTCGACCACGTCTCGGCCTACGCGCTCATCGTCGAGGACGGCACGGCCATGGCACGCAAGGTGCGTCGCGGGGAGCTGCCGATGCCCGACGACGACGTCCTCGCCGCCCGCTACGAACGGATCGACTCGGTTTTGTCCGGTGCGGGGCTGAGCTGGTACGAGGTGTCCAACTGGGCGAGCGACGCCGACGCGGAGTGCAAGCACAACGTCGGCTACTGGGACGGCGGAGACTGGTGGGGTGCCGGGCCGGGTGCGCACAGCCACGTCGGCGGTACGCGGTTCTGGAACGTCAAACACCCTGCGCGGTACGCGGATCAGCTGGCGTCGGGCGCGTTCCCGGTGGCAGGCAGCGAATTGTTGACGCGCGAGGATCGGCATCTCGAAGAACTGATGCTGAAGATCAGGCTCAGGACGGGCCTGCCGGCCGACGTGCTCGACGCGGACGAGCGTCACGCGGCGGACCAGGTCGTCGCCGATGGGTTGATGACGTTCGCCGATGGGCGATTCGTACTCACCGATCGCGGCCGACTGCTCGCCGACGCCGTCGTACGCAGCATCGCTGCGTGAGGGCTCAGGCTCCCAACAGGTCGTAGTCGAAGACGCGGGCGTGCAGGACGGTTCGGTTGCGTAGCGCGGCGCGCACGGCCCGGTGCAAGCCGTCTTCCAGGTACACGACGCCTCGGTAGTGCACGGCGTGTGGGAACAGGTCGCCGTAGAACGTGGAGTCCTCGGACAGCAGACGATCGAGTTCGAGCACCTTCGTGGTCGTGACGATCTCGTCGAGTCTGAGCTGGCGCGGCGGGATCTTCGACCAGTCGCGCAGCGACAACCCGTGCTCCGGGTAGGGCTTGCCGTCGCGAACGCCTTTGAAGATCATTCGGTATCCGTCGTCGTCGAATGGGGCACCCGACCACAGTAAGGCCTTGCCGTCACCGACGGCGGTAGGGCCACTAGACTCGAACTCCGACGTGAACAGTGGAATGGAGGTGGGCATCGATGTCGAGCACCGAAGACAGGCGGTTCGAGGTTCTACGCGCGATCGTCGCCGACTATGTCTCCACCCAGGAACCCGTCGGCTCGCGGGCTCTCGTCGAGCGACACAACCTCGGGGTGTCCAGTGCGACAGTGCGCAACGACATGGCTGTTCTGGAGGCCGAGGGGTACATCGCGCAGCCGCACACCAGTTCGGGGCGTGTCCCGACGGACAAGGGGTACCGGCAGTTCGTCGACCGCATCGCCGACGTCAAGCCGCTGTCGACGTCCGAGCGTCGCGCGATCCTCGAATTTCTCGAGAACGGCGTCGACCTCGACGACGTCCTGCGCCGCGGTGTGAGGTTGCTCGCGCAGCTGACCCGACAGGTGGCCGTCGTGCAGTATCCGACGCTGTCGGTGTCGTCGGTGCGGCACCTCGAAGTGGTCGCGTTGACGCCTGCACGCCTTCTTCTGGTTCTGATCACCGACTCCGGTCGCGTCGACCAACGCATCGTCGAGTTGGGCGACGTCATCGACGACGAGAATCTCTCCCAGCTGCGCAACCTGCTCGGTGGCGCGCTCGAAGGCAAGCGCCTCGCGGCCGCGTCGGCCGCGGTCGCGGAACTCGCCGAGAATTCGCCGCCCGCGTTGCGCGACGCCATGATTCGGTCGGCGACGGTATTGATCGAATCGCTCGTCGAACATCCCGAGGAGCGTCTGGTTCTCGGCGGCACCGCCAATCTGACGCGCAACGCCGCCGATTTCGCCGGGGACGCGGGATTCCCCGGTTCGCTGCGCGCAGTGCTCGAAGCGCTCGAGGAGCAGGTGGTTGTCCTGAAGCTGCTGGCCGTGACGCAGGACACGCGCACGGTGACCGTGCGTATCGGGGAGGAGACGCAGGTCGAGGAGATGCGCGGTACCTCGGTGATTTCCACCGGATACGGTTCGGCTGGCATGGTGCTCGGGGGCATGGGCGTGCTCGGACCCACACGAATGGACTATCCAGGAACAATTGCATCGGTCGCAGCCGTTGCGAGATACATCGGAGAGGTTCTCGCGGAACGCTGAGGGCCGTCATCCACTCATGACGCGTCGACGACGTCGGCGCACACGGAAATTCGACGAGGATGAAAGAGACATACGTGGCACGGGACTATTACGGGACGCTCGGGGTCGGCCAGAAGGCGACCGATCAGGAGATCAAGCGCGCGTATCGCAAGCTCGCGCGCGAACTTCACCCCGATGTCAATCCGGACGAGGCCGCGCAGGCTCGCTTCAAGGAGATCTCGACGGCGTACGAGGTGCTGTCCGACCCGGAGAAGCGCCGGATCGTCGATCTCGGCGGAGATCCGCTGCAGCAGGGCGGCGGCGGAGGCGGCGGCTTCGGCGGCGCGGGCTTCGGCGGTGGACTCGGCGACGTGTTCGAGGCGTTCTTCGGCGGCGGTGGCGGGGGAGCCGGCCGTGGTCCGCGGGGGCGCGTCCAGCCAGGAGCCGACTCGCTGCTGCGCACCAAGTTGACACTCAACGAGTGCGCGACCGGCGTCACCAAGCACATCACCGTCGACACGGCGATCCTGTGCGACCTGTGCACCGGCTCGGGCACCAACGGCGACTCGAAGCCCGTTCGGTGCGAGACCTGTGGCGGCGCGGGTGAGGTCCAGTCGGTTCAGCGTTCGTTCCTCGGTCAGGTCATGACGTCGCGTCCGTGCCCCACCTGCCGCGGTGCGGGCGAGACCATTCCCGACCCCTGCCGCAAGTGCGCAGGCGACGGTCGGGTCCGTTCGCGCCGCGACATCACCGTGAAGGTTCCCGTCGGCGTCAGCAACGGGATGCGTATCCGTCTGGCCTCGCAGGGTGAGGTCGGCCCGGGTGGTGGCCCGGCAGGTGACCTGTACGTCGAGATCGTCGAGCAGCAGCACGAGGTGTTCGTCCGCGACGGCGACGACCTGCACTGCACCATTCGCGTCCCCATGGTCGACGCGGCCCTCGGCACCAAGGTGTCGGTCGACGCGATTCTCGACGGCCCGACGGACATTGTCGTCGATCAGGGCACACAGCCCGGTTCGATCGCGGTCCTGCGCGGACACGGTATGCCCAAGCTGCGTTCCGGCGTCCGAGGCGACCTGCATGCTCACCTCGAGGTCGTCGTGCCGTCGAAGCTCGACAACAAGCAGACGCAGTTGCTCGAAGACCTGCGCGCGCTCCGCGACCGTGACGCGGCCGAGGTGGTCACCACCGGCTCACAGCACAGCGGCGGGTTGTTCTCCCGGCTGCGGGAAGCGTTCAGCGGTCGCTGACGATGGCGGCGACGGTCTTCTACCTCGATCCTCTGCCCGACGTCGGCGGTACGGCCGTGCTCGACGGCAAGGAAGGGCGTCACGCCGCCACGGTGCGTCGCATTCGGGTCGGTGAGCGCATTCTGCTGTCCGACGGTCACGGCCGCATCGCCGAGACCGTCGTCACGGCCGCCGAACGCGACCGCCTGGAGATGGCCGTCGAAACCCGGTCCGACGTTCCCCGCCCGACGCCGTCGGTCGGGGTGGTCCAGGCACTGCCCAAGGCCGACCGTTCCGAATTGGCCGTCGAACTCGCGACCGAGGCGGGGATCGACAGCATCGTGCCGTGGCAGTCGTCACGATGCGTCGCCAAGTGGGAGGGGGCGAAGGCCGACAAGGGCGTCGCCCGGTGGCAGGCCGTCGCGACCGCTGCGGCGAAGCAGTCGCGTCGTCCGTTCGTCCCGGAAGTTGCTCCATTGCACACCAATTCGGCAGTCGTCGCCCTGGCCCGCGGCGTCGTCGAGCGCGGGGGAATCGTCGCGGTGCTGCACGAGGCTGCGTCCGTTCCCTTCTCGTCACTGTCGTTCCGCGACGTGCCCGAAGTTCTGCTGGTCGTCGGTCCCGAAGGTGGTCTCACCGATTCCGAGGTCGCTGCGCTGACCGATGTCGGTGCGATCCCGGTCATGTTGGGGCCCACCGTGTTACGGACGTCGACCGCTGCAGCGGTCGCGCTCGGCGCGCTCGGAGTCATGACGAATCGCTGGGCGCAGACGCCGCTCGACTTCCAGGCCACTCGGTGATCCGGCAGACCATCTCCTACGGCGACCATCCCGAACAGTTCGGTCATCTCTACCTCCCGGAAACTCCTGTGACCGTTCCGGTTCCGGTGGTCATGGTGGTTCACGGCGGGTTCTGGCACGGCCGCTACGCGCTGAACCTCGGCACGCAGTACGCCGTCGAATTGTCGCGAGCCGGGTTCGCCGCCTGGAACATCGAGTACCGGCGCGTCGGTGCGGGCGGGTCGTGGCCGGAGGTCAGCCGAGACGTCGTCGACGCACTGCAGGCCGTGGGCGGCGTCGTGCAGGAGCGCTCGTCGATCCCACTCGACACCGGCGATGTTCGGCTTCTCGGTCACTCCGCGGGCGGCCACCTCGCGGCATGGCTGGCGAGTCGACGAGAGTTGCCGATCAGGCCGGCGCGGGTCGTCGCGCAGGCAGGGGTGCTCGACTTCGTCGTCGGGCCCGCGGCAGGTGACATCAACCCTGCGGTGCGGGAACTGCTCGGGACGAGCTTCGAGAACGACCCCGATCTGTACCGTTCGGCATCTCCGTTGTGCCTGCTGCCGACCGGCGTTCCGGTGCACTGCATTCATGGCTCGCGCGACGTGCAGGTGCCGGTGTCGCAGAGCGAACGCTACGTGTCCGCGGCCCTCGACGCCGGCGACGACGCGAGCTTGTCGGTGGTCGACGGGGAGGACCACTTCGACTTCCTGAGGCCGGGATCGACGTGCTGGACCGAGTCCATGGCGGCCGCGACCGCGCCCGCCGCCGGGTAATTGGAATGCGAGCCCCGCTGCGCGCGTTAAACTCGTGGGCAGTTCGAGCCCCGTCCGCGACACCCGAAAGCAGGCCATACACACCACGTGAGTGAACACAGCGATCTTCCCGCCGAACGTCTGGTTCGGTCCAGCATGGAACTGGCGCCCGAGGCAGTGCTTCCGCTTCTCGGCGCATCGGACGAGAACCTCAGGACCCTCGAGCAGCTGCTGTCCGCCGATGTGCATGTCCGAGGCAACACGGTCACCCTGAGCGGCAAGGTAGCCGACGTCGCGCTGGCGGAACGTGCCATCACCGAGCTCGCTGCCGTCGTCAAGCGGGCGCAGCCGCTGACCCCCGACGCCGTCCGACGCACGGTCGGGATGCTCACCGACGGAGTCTCCGAGTCGCCTGCAGAGGTGCTCAGCCTCGACATTCTCTCGCGTCGCGGCAAGACCATCAGGCCCAAGACACTCAACCAGAAGCGGTACGTCGACGCGATCGACGCCAACACCATCGTGTTCGGTGTCGGACCCGCCGGTACGGGCAAGACGTACCTGGCGATGGCCAAGGCCGTGCAGGCGTTGCAGGCCAAGCAGGTCAGCCGCATCATCCTGACGCGTCCCGCCGTCGAGGCCGGTGAGCGGCTAGGATTCCTGCCCGGCACGCTGCACGACAAGATCGATCCGTACCTGCGCCCGCTGCACGATGCGCTCCACGACATGATGGACGTCGAGGCCATTCCGAAGTTGATGCAGGCGGGAGTCATCGAGGTCGCGCCGCTCGCATACATGCGCGGACGCACCCTCAACGACGCGTTCATCATTCTCGACGAGGCGCAGAACACCACGGCCGAGCAGATGAAGATGTTCCTCACCCGTCTCGGTTTCGGTTCGAAGATCGTCGTGACCGGTGACATCACCCAGGTCGATCTGCCCGGTGGCGCGAGGTCGGGCCTGCGTGCCGCGACCGAAATCCTCGGCAGTGTCGACGACATTCACTTCGCGCAGCTCACCAGCAGCGACGTGGTCCGGCATCGCCTGGTGTCGGAAATCGTCGACGCGTACGAGCGGTTCGAGTCGTCGAGCAACAGCGATCTCGGGGTGGGCAACCGTGCGCAGCGACGCTCCGGCGGTGCGCGCTCGGCACGCCGGTAAGGTCTGCTGGTCACATTGTCGAGAAAGAGTAGAGAGCAGTAATGAGCATCGAGGTGTCCAACGAGTCGGGGATGGACGTCTCCGAAGCGGAGCTCGTGAGCGTCGCCAGGTTCGCCATCGCGAGCATGGACGTGCACCCTGCAGCGGAACTGTCGATGGTTCTCGTCGACTCGGCGACGATGGCCGATCTCCACATGCGGTGGATGGACCTTCCCGGTCCCACGGACGTCATGTCGTTCCCGATGGACGAATTGGAGCCGGGTGGCCGTCCCGACGCGCCCGAACCAGGCCCGTCGATGCTCGGTGACATCGTGCTGTGCCCGTCGTTCGCGGCGGACCAGGCGGCAGCGGCAGGGCATCCCCTCGAACACGAGTTGGCGTTGTTGACCGTCCACGGCGTGTTGCACCTGCTGGGCTACGACCACGCCGAACCGGACGAGGAAAAAGAGATGTTCGGCCTGCAGAACCGCATTCTCGAGGAGTGGTACGAGGATCTGCGCCGTGCCGAGGAGAGAGAATTGCAGGCAGCGCGCGATCGTCGACTGCTCGGCAAGACTGGCTTCGCCCGGGGCGACAACCTGTGATCAGTGCGCCGGTTCTCATCGTCGCTGCAGTGATTCTGGTTCCGGTCGCGGGATTGTTCGCGGCAGTCGACTCGGCCCTCAACACCGTCTCGCGCGCACGTGTCGAGGACATGGCCAAGGACGAACGTCCGGGAGCCGTCGGACTGCTGACGGTCGTCGCCGATCGGCCGCGGTACGTCAATCTGACTGTGCTGATGCGCATTCTGTGTGAGATCGGCGCGACGGTCCTGCTGGCGGGCGGCTTGATAGAGCTTCTCGACGAGACCCTCGCGCTCGTTGTCACCGCCGTCGTGATGGTCCTCGTCAGCTACGTCGTCGTCGGTGTCGGTCCCAGAACGCTCGGTCGTCAGCACGCGTATTCGATCGCGTTGTCCGCCGCGCTCCCGTTGCGTGGGCTCGGATGGATACTCGGACCCATCAGCCGTCTGCTCATTCTGATCGGTAACGCCATCACCCCCGGCCGTGGTTTCCGCAACGGCCCGTTCGCATCCGAGATCGAACTGCGCGAACTCGTCGACATGGCGCGTGAGCGCGGCGTCGTCGCGGACGGTGAGCGAAAGATGATCCAGTCGGTGTTCGAGCTGGGCGACACGTCGGCGCGTGAGGTGATGGTGCCGCGTCCGGAAATGGTGTGGATCGAATCAGGCAAGTCCGCGGGCCAGGCTACGTCGCTCGCCGTGCGCAGCGGTCACTCGCGAATCCCGGTGATCGGCGAGAACGTCGACGACATCGTCGGCGTCGTCTACCTCAAAGACCTTGTGCAGCAGACGTATTACTCCACCGACGGCGGACGTGGAGTCAAGGTCGATCAGGTCATGCGTCCTGCGGTGTTCGTACCCGATTCGAAGGCGCTCGACAGCCTGTTGGCGGACATGCAGCGTTCACGGAATCACATGGCTGTGCTCGTCGACGAGTACGGCGGCACAGCCGGATTGGTGACCATCGAGGATGTTCTCGAAGAGATCGTCGGTGAGATCGCCGACGAGTACGACGCCGACGAGGTCGCACCGATCGACGATCTGGGCGACGGCAGCTTCCGTGTCTCTGCGCGAGTTCCGCTCGAGGACGTCGGCGAATTGTTCGGCCTGGACATCGAATCCGAGGACGTCGACACCGTCGGCGGGCTGCTGGGCTACGAGCTCGGCCGCGTGCCGTTGCCCGGATCGCGCGTCGAGTCGCACGGGTTGATTCTCGTCGGCGAGGGCGGTGCGGATCAGAAGGGGCGAGTTCGGGTGACTACTGTTCTCGTCGAGAAAGCGCAGTCCTCGGAGCCGTCCGGGAACGACGACGACCACGACACCGAGGATGCCGATGCCTGAATCGAACGACCGAAACTTCCATTCCGGCTTCATCTGCTTCGTCGGACGACCGAACACCGGGAAGTCCACGCTGACCAATGCGTTGGTCGGCACGAAGATCGCCATCACGTCGTCGCGGCCGCAGACCACGCGTCACACGATCCGCGGCATCGTGCATCGCGAGCACGCGCAGTTGATCCTCGTGGACACTCCCGGATTGCACCGTCCCCGAACGCTTCTCGGGCAACGGCTCAACGACCTGGTGCAGGACACGTACTCCGAGGTCGACATCATCGGACTGTGCATCCCCGCCGACGAGAAGATCGGCCCCGGTGACCGCTGGATCCTCGAGCAGGTGCGTCACATCGCGCCCAAGACCACGTTGATCGGCATCGTCACCAAGATCGACAAGGTCAAGAAAGAGCGCGTCGTCCAGCAGTTGATGGCGCTGTCGAACCTCCTCGGCGAGAACAGCCACGTCATCCCGGTGTCCGCCGCGTCGGGTGAGCAGGTCGAGAAGTTGGTCGATCTGTTCGCGGCCGAGCTGCCCGAGGGCCCCGCGTTCTACCCCGACGGCGAGCTGACCGACGAGCCCGAAGAGATCTTGATGGCCGAACTCATCCGTGAGGCCGCACTCGAAGGCGTGCGCGACGAATTGCCGCACTCTCTCGCCGTCGTCATCGAGGAAGTCAACCCTCGCGAGGGGCACGACAACATGCTCGACGTGCACGCCATCCTCTACGTCGAGCGCCCCAGCCAGAAGGCCATCATCATCGGCAAGGGTGGATCGAGGCTCAAGGAAGTCGGAACTGCCTCCAGACTTCAGATCGAGAAGCTTCTCGGCACGAGGATCTACCTCGACCTGCACGTCAAGATCGCCAAGGACTGGCAGACCGACCCCAAGCAGATGGGAAAGCTTGGTTTCTGAGTCTCGCCCCACGGTTCACGCAAACGCATATGCATTTGCGTGAACTGGGTGCCCTTCCCACGCAAACGCATGTGCATTTGTGCGGGTTCGGCGATCCAACAGTTGAAACGGTGAGTTAACACCACTGAAAGCGTTCTGCTGTTTACTCGGATCGACTGCCCGTCGATCCGAAGGACGCACATTATGCCCGATCACGACATCGCGTCCATTGTTGCTGCAATGTCCTCGTCAGCGGCGCCGCGACGTATGCACGGCGCAATCGATTACCTTCGGTACGAAGGCCGTTGCGACAGTTTCCTTCTCGCATACCGAGACCAGTCGACCGAACGGTTCGTGACCGTCGAACAGCGCGGATACGGAGACGACGTAGCGCAGTTCCTCACCGGCGACATCGATACGCTGCCGGAGTTCGAGAAACAGTTCAGCCACCTGGACGAGGTCTTCGACTGGACCGAGGTCCCGGGCTTCGGGACATCTGAGACGGCGGTGACGGTGTTGCGCCCCGGCGGGTTCGCCAACGGCGTCCTCATGCTCCTGCACGACGACGCCGGTTCGATCATCGGAATGTGTCACGGAAACGTAGAGCGGGAGCAGTTTCCCGATCCCGCGAAGACTATCCTCGAGCGAATGCGGCCCGCATTCACCAGGTACGCGAGTGATCTGCGCGCGAAGTCGCGCTTCCGGCTCACCGCACGCGAGACGGAGATCTTGTCGCTCGTGCGTCAGGGACTGTCCAACGCCGAGATAGGGGAGACTTTGGTGCTGTCCCCACGCACGGTCACAACCCACGTCGAGAAAATTCTGCGCAAACTCGGTGTACCCAACCGCGTCATGGCTGCGGTCTACGCCACCGAACTCGGCCTCGGTGACGACCGACGTACCGTCGATTCGATGGCGCTCGCGGCGCCGTAGCGTACTTTCTCACACACTTCCAACACGGCCGTCACACGGCGGAAACATCGGGCTTTGTCATGCCCGATAGATTCATATGCTCTGTGACGCACGGCATTTCGAAGAGTGAAGAGATACGCATTTCGACGTATTCCTTCCGGCTTCTCGGTTCCTTACGGTTGCACTATCCCGCTCGGTTCGACGGTGCACCGTTCGGCAAAACGGAGGCGTATCGCTCTCCTTCAGACCCGTAGATCGAAGGAACAACTTCCATGAACATCGCTCTTGACGGGTTGAACGAATGAAGCCCGGTCGTACACTGGCAGGCCTCGCTGTCGCCGCTGTGCTGACGATGTCGTCCCTCACTGCGTGCAGTACTGCCGACGCCGTCGTCACCGACAACACGTTCGTCATCGCCATCGAATCCGAAGCGGACGTCCTCGATCCGCAAGTCGCGGGCGGTTGGGTGACGTGGCGTATCAATCAGCAGATCTTCGAACCTCTCGTCACCGAGGACTTGCGGACTCCGTCCAGCGAAGCGCCCGTGCCCGCGCTGGAACCCGGTCTGGCCGAATCGTGGGACATCTCGCCCGACGGGCTGACTTATACGTTCCATATTCGGCAGGGCGTGAAGTTCCACGACGGGACGCCGCTGGACGCCGCAGCCGTGGAGTACAACTTCCGCCGCATGTGGGACAAAGAGGCTCCGCAGTACTCGGCCAAGGCGGCTGGCCAGACGAACTTCATCTGGCAGAACACCGAATCGATCCAGGCGACAGACGAATTCACGCTGGTCGTGAAGCAGAGCACTCCGTTCTCACCATTCCTTCGTATGCTGGCACAGGGCGGCAACGGGTCCACTGCGATCATGAGCCCGACGGCCATCGAGACGTACGGCGCGGACATCGCCGATCACCCCGTCGGCACCGGCCCGTTCGTGTTCGACGAGCGTATCCGCGGTGAGCGGATCAGCCTGAAGCGCAACGACGATTACTGGGGCACCGAGCCGTCCATCCAGGGTGTCGTATTCCGCCCCCTTCCCGACGCGTCGGCCCGCGTCGCCGCACTGCGCAGCGGTGACGTCGACATGATCGCCGTGCCGAGTCCGGACAGCGTCGACAACCTCGTCGACGAGGGTTACCAGTTGTCCGAGGGCACTCCGCCTCACGTCTGGTACCTCTCGTTCAACATGCAGGACCCGAACATGGCCATCAAGGAGGTTCGCCAGGCGATCAACCTCGCGATCAATCGCGACGGAATGGCCACGGACCTGCTGCGTGGCACGGTGAATCCGGCCTACGGAGTGCAGGCACCCGCCAACGGTGCCTACGTCGAACGCACGGACGCCTACACACGTGACATCGACAAGGCAAAGGAGCTTCTCGCGTCCGTCGGACTACAGGATGGTTTTTCGACCACGTTGATCACGTCGGTCGACGGCTCCGGCCAGATCATCCCGACGCAGATGGCCGAATACCTCCAGCAGAACCTCGCCGAGATCGGCATCACGATGAACATCGAGACGCAGGAATGGATCTCGTACCTCGGTACCTGGGCGCAGGGAATGAAGCCCGGGACCGGAATGGCGCAGATGTCCTGGGGAATGACGACGCCGTACTGGCTGTACATCGTCACATCGTCGAAGCTGCAGGCGCCGAACGGCGTCAACGTCGGCTATTACTCGAGTCCGGAGTTGGATGCGGTGATGGACAAGGCGATTCAGGCCACCGACGAGAACGTCGCGAACGACTTCTGGCGGCAGGCGAACGACATCGTCACCGAGGACGCGGCACTGGCGCCGGTCGTCAACGACAAAGCTCCTTACGTTCTCGCGCCGTACGTCTCGGGATTCGTCTCGGCCAGCGAGGAGTGGTACGACCTGAAAGAAGTGAGGCTCGAGCAATGACCGGAACTCTGCGTTCACGACTACTGTCCACCGTCGCTGTACTTCTCGGCGTCAGTCTTATCGTCTTCCTGCTCCTTCAGTTGGTCCCGGGTGACCCTGCTTTGACCATTCTGGGTTCGGGCGCGACACAGGAATCCGTCGCGGCAGTCCGGAGCGAGCTGGGGCTCGATCGCTCCCTGCCCGTTCAGTACCTCGACTACATGGGCGGCCTGCTCCAAGGCGATCTCGGACGGTCGCTAACGGTCAGCAAGCCCGTCACCGAAATCATGATGCCGCGGTTCTGGAACACGATCATCTTGACCGTCGCTGCTCTCGCGTTGTGCATCGTCATCGGTGTTCCGCTCGGAATTGCTGCGGCCCGCAAGCAGAACGGCGTGTTCGACCGCATCGCGATGTTCGTGTCGCTGGCCGGTGCCAGCGTCCCGGTGTATTGGTTCGGGCTTGTCCTGATCGGTTTCTTCTCGATCAACCTCGGAATCTTTCCGACGTCGGGCATGTACAACAGCCGGCACCCGGGTGGCTTCGTCGACATGCTGACGCACCTCGCCCTTCCGGCGCTCGCGGCGGCACTCGTGCCCCTTGCCGTGATCGCTCGCATGACGCGAAGCGTCATGGTCGACGTCCTGCAGCAGGACTACATCCGTACCCTGCGCGCGTCGGGCCTGTCCGAGCAGTCGATACTGTGGCGGCACGGACTCCGAAACGCGTTGCCGCCCATCGTGAACGTGATAGGCCTGCAGGTCGGCTACCTGCTCGGTGGCGTGGTGTTCGTCGAGGTGGTCTTCGGATGGCCTGGCCTCGGTCAGCAGCTCTACACCTCGATCACCCAACGCGACATTCCCGTCGTGCAAGCGGGTGTGCTGTTCATCGCACTCGCATTCGTCGTGGTCAACCTCATCGCCGACATTGCCGTCGGACTCCTCGATCCGCGTACCAGAAAGACGGTGAACGCATGAACGCCGCAGTCGACATCGATATTCGTACGACCACTGCCGCGGCGCAGGGAGCAGCTGCTCCCGAAGCCTCTACGTCGCAGTGGAGATTGGGGCTCCGCACGTTCTGTCGTGACAAGGTGGCACTGGTCTCGGCGATCTTTCTGATCCTGGTGGCACTCGCCGCGATCTTCGCGCCGATGCTGACGTCGTACAGTCCGATCGCGGGCGATCCGGTGAACAGATTGGCCGGCATCGGAACCGACGGGCACATCCTCGGTCTCGACGGCCAAGGTCGAGACATTCTCGCACGCCTACTCTACGGCGGTAGGAATTCGCTTCTCGTGGCAGTGATTCCGGTGCTCGTCGTGTTCCCGCTGGCACTGCTGATCGGACTGTTCGCAGGCTACAAGCGCAGCCGTGCGGGCGAGGTCCTCATGCGGGTACTGGACGTGCTGTTCGCGTTCCCGCTGGTGCTTCTCGCCATCGCGCTGTCTGCTGTTCTCGGTGCGGGGCTGGGCAACGTGATGCTGTCGATCGGCGTGACGTTGGTGCCGTACATGGCCCGCGTCGCCTACACCGCGACCGTGCAGGAAGCGAGCAAGGAATACATCGAAGCCGCTCGGGCGTACGGAGCCAACCCCGGGCACCTGATGTTCCGCGAACTCGCACCGAACGTCGTCGCGCAGCTGATCGTGTACGCAACGACGTTGTGCGGCCTGATGATCGTCGTCGCGGCCGGATTGAGCTTTCTCGGTGTCGGTGTCGTGCCTCCGACGCCGGACTGGGGCATCATGACCTCCGACGGCTCGAGCGTTCTGCTCGAAGGCATCTATCACATCGCCACCATCCCCGGCCTTGTCATTCTTTTCGTCGCTCTCGCGTTCAACCTCGTCGGCGACGGAATCCGTGACGCTCTCGACCCCAGGAAGCAGACACGATGACCAACCAGCCTTTGTTGGACGTGCAGAATCTGCGCGTCGACTTTCACACCGACGGCGGCGTCGTACATGCCGTCAAGAACGTGTCGATCACGGTGCAGCCGGGCGAGATTCGCGGCCTGGTCGGCGAATCAGGTTCCGGTAAGAGCGTCACGTCGCTCAGCGTCCTCGGATTGCTGGGGACCGACCGCGCCCGCATCGAGGGCGGAAGCATCATGTTCCGCGGAGAGAATCTGCTGGAGAAGTCCGACAAGGACATGCGCGGAATCCGCGGTAGTCACATAGGACTCGTGTCACAGAATGCCTTGAGCGCGCTCGATCCGTCGTTCACGATCGGCTCGCAGCTGATCGAGGTCATCCGGCTGCACCAGAAGGTCGACAAGGAGACCGCACGCAAGAAGGCGCTCGAATCCCTCGAATTGGTCGCGCTGCCAGATCCGGTACGGCGCATGAAGGCTTACCCGCACGAGCTCAGTGGTGGTCAGCGTCAGCGCGTCGTCATCGCGATCGCGTTGGCGTGCAGGCCGGAACTTCTGCTCGCGGACGAGCCGACGACGGCTCTGGACGCCACCGTGCAGAAGCAGATTCTCGACTTGCTGCTCGACATCAATCGTGAACTGGGAACGGCGGTTCTGATCGTCACCCACGACTTCGGCGTCGTCGCCCACCTGTGCTCTCAGGTAACGGTCATGCGTCACGGCGAGGTCATGGAATCCGGTGCGACCTCCGACGTACTGGAACGTCCGCAGCACCCGTACACGCAGGGGTTGATGAACGCAGTACCGAAACTGCATCTGGACGAGTCGGCGCGTGCGATACCGCGCCGCAACCGCCGGCTCTTCGAATTCAAGCAACTCGCCACCGCCGGAGGTAATTGAGATGATCGAACCAGACTTTGCCGACCCCCTGATTGCCGTGCGCGACCTGCGCAAGGTGTACAAGGTTCGCGGTGACAAGAAGGCCGCCACTGAATTCGTCGCCGTCGACTCGATCAGTTTCGACATTGCCAAGGGCGAAACCTACGGCCTGATCGGGGAATCCGGGTCGGGTAAGACCACTACGGGCCGCATGGTCCTCGCTCTCGAGAAGGCCACATCGGGTTCGGTTCATTTCGAGGGCAACGACATCACCACGATGTCCGAGCTCGACATGCGTCGTTACCGCAAGCGCATGCAGATCGTGTTCCAGGATTCCGGGTCGGCATTCAACCCGCGTCGCAGCGTCGGCGCGCAGATCGGATTCGCGCTCGAACGATTCCGCATGGCGGACAAGGGAGAGATTCGCAGCCGCGTCCTCGACATGCTCAGCCGCGTCGGCATGGAAGCGGCGCACTACGACCGCTACATCCACGAATTCTCCGGCGGTCAGCGTCAGCGCCTGGGCATCGCGCGGGCGCTGATCACCGACCCCGACTTCCTCGTACTCGACGAACCCACCGCAGCCCTCGACGTCTCGGTGCAGGCGCAGATCCTGAACCTTCTCAAAGACCTTCAACAGGAACGAGATCTGACGATGCTTCTGATCACCCACAACCTCGCGCTGGTCGAGCACATGTGCGACCACGCAGGTGTCCTCGACCACGGAACGCTCGTCGAATCGGGGCCCGTCGACGATCTGCTGACCACACCCGAGACTGCCCTCACACGCGCTCTGGTCGACGCGGTCCTCGAACCCGCGGCGGTGGCATCGTGAGCGAATACAGTTGGGCAGCAGAATATCTGCGCTCTCACGGAATTGCAGACGCAATCGTCGGCGACGTCGACCAGGCGGCTGGGTCATCGCTGGCATCGGCGAAGCGACTGGCTGCGGCCGTCGCACCCAGCGATCCACTGCCGCTGATTCTCGACACGACCGCAGGAGGCCCGCGATGATCGAACCCACACAGGCGACCGCGCTGGCCATCAATCGCGGCGTCGAATCGGGCGAGCTCGACCCCGTCGACGTCGTGGACGCATACTTGGACCGGATCGCGGCCGTCGACCCAGCTCTCGAATCGTTCGTCCTCGTCGCTGCCGAAGAAGCACGAGCCGATGCGCTGCTGCAGCGTGAAGCCGTGCGGTCCGGCATCCCAGGTGGGCCGCTGCGCGGAGTTCCGTTCGCGGTCAAAGACCTGTACGACACCGTCGGGCATCCCACCCGATCCGGATCGCTCGCGTCGTCGGATGCACCGGCGGCAGCCGACGCGGCAACGGTGACGGCACTGCGGGACGCTGGTGCAATCTTGATCGGCAAGACCACGACGCACGAGTACGCGTACGGCGTCACGACGCCACCGACGAAGAACCCGTGGGGGTTCGATCGTGTCCCCGGTGGGTCGAGCGGTGGTTCGGGTGCGGCGGTCGGTGCTCGGTTAACGCCCATCGCGATGGGAACCGACACCGGTGGTTCCATCCGCATCCCGGCTGCACTGTGCGGGGTCACGGGCATGAAGGCGACGTACGGCCGAGTCAGCAAACGCGGTGTGACCGTGCTCAGTTGGACGCTCGACCATGCCGGACCGTTGACGACCACCGTCGCCGACGCGGCCGCCGCTCTCGGTGTGCTCGCGGGTCACGACCCGCAGGATCCGTACAGTGCGCAGATCGCGGTACCGAATTTCACCGCAATGCTGGACCGCGGAGTCGACGGCCTGCGTCTCGGAGTCAGCGAGCAGTACTTCTGCGATCGCCTGGAGCCCGGCGTGGCGTCGGCGTTCGAGGACGCCGTTCGCGAACTGGAACGGGCGGGCGCGACCATCGTGCCGGTGACGTTCCCCGGCGTCGAATTGTCGCCGGACATTGTCGGAGTCGTCGCCAGCGTCGAAGCGGCGTCGTTCCATCAGCACCGCGCGAACGAACGCCCGGATCTGTTCGGCCCCGACGTCGTCGACGCGCTCCGCGCCGGTCACCTTCACACGGGTGTTGCATACGTGGACGCGCAGCGCGCCCGATCCGTCGTCACGGCCGGCATGCACAGCGTTTTCGCCGGCGTCGACGCGTTGCTGTCGCCGACGATCGCCGGTACCGCACCCGTTCTTGGCTCCGTCCGATCGCCGTTGGGCGACAACGACATCGACGTGCTCAACGCACTCAACGCACTGACAGTCCCGGCCAACGTCACCGGGATGCCCGCGCTGTCGGTGCCGTGCGGATTCGACGACGGAGGGCTGCCGGTGGGCTTGCAAATCATGACACCACCATTCCAGGAAGCACTTGCCTTCGCCGTCGGGCAGGCATTCGAAGCCCGGACCGACTTCGCCGCGGCAGTACCCTCCGCGGCATCCGTCAAGACAGGAGAATTACTATGACAGACAACGATTTCCAGCCGTCGAAAGAGCAGCTCGCGACGGTGTTCGAGTACGCCGGATTACCGGTGAGTGCCCAGCGTCTCGACTCCGAATTCGACACCTACAGCTCCACTCTCGCGCTCATCCGCAAAGCCAGCATCCGCGGCATCGGCGAAACCGTCCCCGCCGCAGCATTCAACGCGTCCTGGGAATAGGCACACATAGCATCGGAAAGGCACGCACATGGAACTCTACGAACTCTCGCTGTCCGACGTCGCTGACAAGATCAAATCGAAGGAAGTCTCGCCCGTCGAGGTCGCGCAGTCCTCACTCGATCGTCTCGCCGAGGTCGAACCCGCCATCACGTCGTTCGTCACGGTGACGGGGGAGCACGCACTCGCGCAGGCCGCGGCCGCCGAGGCGGAGATCGCCGCAGGCAACTACAAGGGCGCACTGCACGGAATTCCGCTCGGCGTCAAGGACCTCTACGACACCGCAGGGATCCTCACCACCTCCAGTTCGGCGCAGCGTGCCGACAACGTGCCGACGGCGGACTCGGCGTCCGTGGCGAAGTTGTACGACGCGGGCATGGTCATGGTCGGCAAGACCCACACGCACGAGTTCGCTTACGGCGCAACGACTCCGACGTCCGGAAACCCGTGGGATCCCACACGCACACCCGGTGGGTCGTCGGGTGGATCGGGCGCGGCCGTCGGTGCAGGCATCGTCCACGTGGCTCTCGGTAGCGACACGGGCGGTTCGATCCGTATTCCGGCGGGTCTGTGCGGAACCGTCGGGCTCAAGCCGACGTTCGGACGCGCTTCGCGAGCAGGCGTCGCGTCGCTGTCGTGGTCGCTCGACCATGTCGGACCACTGACACGCAACGTCGTCGACGCAGGCCTCGTCATGGCAGCCATGTCGGGATACGACCGTCGCGACCCGGCCTCGGTGAATCTCGGCATTCCCGACTTCGTCACCGGGATCGACGGCGGTGTGGCAGGCAAGCGAATCGGCATCCCGACGAACTTCTACACCTATCACGTCGAGCAGGAGACCCAAGACGTCGCGCGACGCGCAGCGGAGGTGCTGCAGGGCCTCGGAGCAGAACTGGTCGAGGTGGAGATCCCGCTGGCCGAGTACATTCTGCCGGTCGAATGGGGCATCCTGACGGCCGAAGCCAGTGCCTACCACATGGATGCGCTGCGGCACTCTCCCGAGAAGTTCACCGAGGAAGTCCGGACTCTCGTCGAGGCAGGCGAAGCCGTTCTGGCCACCGACTACATCAACTCCATTCGCCTGCGCACTCGGATTCAAGAAGCGTGGCGGGACATGTACAAGGACATCGATGTTCTACTCGGTCCGACTGTTCCCGGTGTCGCAGCGTTGCGCGAGGACCCGTACTTCCGCTGGAACGACGGTGTGGTCGAGGGCGCGACGAGCGCGTATTCGCGAATGTCCGCTCCGGCCAACGTGACCGGCCTTCCCGCGTTGCAGGTCCCTGCAGAGTTCTCCGCGATGGGCCTCCCGATCGGTGTCCAGATCATCGGCAAGCCATTCCACGAAGCCGAAATCCTGCAGGTCGGGTACGCGCTGGAGCAGGCGAGCGACGTCGTCGGACGTATCGCGCCGGTGGCCTCTGCGGCGCCAGTACCGGTATGACGGCCTCACGTGCCGCGGTCTCGTCTATCGTCGTGATCGAGGAGATCGTGGGGCACGAGCTCGAGTCCGATATCGCGACCGTCTTGCACGAACTGCGTCACGGGCATCGCGTCGAGTACGTGCACCTCGATCCCGCCGATCTCGATCGCAGTCGTCTTCGGGTGACGTCCGACGCCGGTGTCGACTACGCGATCGCACTGCCGCGAGACAAGAGGTTGGTCGACGGGGCCGTCCTGCTGATGAACGACAGCGGCGCGGTCGTCGTCCGTGCCGGGCAACCACGTGAAATGGTCCTGCACGCGACGGATGCAGCATCGGCACTCCGGTTGGGCTTCCTGGCAGGGCACCTGCACTGGAAGGCAGCGATGGTGGACGCGACGATGACGGTGACGCTCGAAGGACCCGAATCGGATTACCGTGCACGCATCGAGGACCTACTCGCATCGGGCGGCGTCGAACAGATTCCCGAGTGACGTCGACGGAGCTACTCGCCGTTCTCCGGTTGGCGGACAGCGCCTTCCCATCGGGAGGATTCGCTTTCTCCTCGGGACTCGAAGGCGCCGTCCGTGACGGATTCGTCGTCGACGAGGCCGACGTCGCCGCGTTCGCGGAGGAAGCCATTGCTTCTCGGTGGCACACCCAAGATCGTGTCGTGCTTCGGCGGGCATGGAACGATCCTCGTGAGGCGGACGACCTTGCGGAGGCGTCGACCGTGACGTCGACCCTCCGCGAGGCGTCGCGGCGATCGGGAGCGGCGTTGCTGTCGACCTTCGCCTCGCTCGACAATGCCGACGCCGTCGCCTATCGGGCCATGGTCCTGACAGGCGATGCACCCGGTCATCTCCCGGTCGCACAGGCAGTCTCCTACCGCGGCCTCGGTCTGAGTACGTCGGCGGCCGAGGCAATCAGCGGATGGCAGGTTCTGTCCGGAATCGCCAGCGCTGCACTGCGACTCGGTGTGACCGGACACATCGGGTCGCAGCGAGTGATGATAGCCGCAGAGGCCGTGCTGTCCGAGATCCTGGACGCGCCCGTCGACCGACAACCGTCGTCGTTCACCGCGTTCGCAGATATCGCCGCGCAGCGTCGCAGCGACGGAATCCGATTGTTCGCCAGCTAATTTTCTTCCGAAGGAGACATCGGTGTTGCTCACCCCTACCGAGATGGAGCGTCTGACGGTGTTCACCGCAGCGCAGATCGCTCGGCGCAATCTAGCCGAGGGCGTCCGGCTCACCCACCCCGAGGCCGTCGCTCTTTTGACCGACGAAATCATGCTGGCCGCCAGGAAGGACATGACGTTCGACGCGGTCATCGACCACGCGTGCCACGTGCTGACCGCCGATCAGGTGATGGACGGTGTGCCGCAGATGATTTCGATCCTGCTCGTCGACGCCCCGTTCGCGGAAGGAACCAAGCTCGTCACCGTCGTCGACCCGATTGCGGGCGGCCCTGACGAGATCGTGCCCGGTGAAATTCTCGCGTCGGACTCGCCCGTCGAGGTGTTCGGCGATCTCGAATCGATCGAAGTGCGCGTCGTCAACACCGGAGACCGGGACGTGCAGGTCCGTAGCCAGACGCATTTCTTCGAAGTCAACGACGCACTCGAGTTCGACCGGCGGGCGGCGTGGGGACACAAGCTCGAGGTCGCGGCGGGAGCGGGAGTCCGCTTCGAGCCGGGGATTGCGGTGACGGTCCGGCTCGTGCCGATGCAGGGCGATCGCGTTGCACACGGTTTTCGCGGTCTGGTCAATGGTCCGCTCGATGGAGGTGAGGCCGCGTGATGCGCATCGATCGTGCGTCGTACATCCGCATGTTCGGCCCGACGACGGGAGACCGTATCCGGCTGGCGGATTCGAATCTGTTCGTCGAGATCGAGAAGGATTTGACGACATCCGGATACGAGTTGCTGGCCGGCGCAGGGAAGAACGTACGTGACGGCGAGGGATATCGACCGAATACGACGTCGTCGACCGGGGCGCTGGACTACGTGTTCACGAACGCGACCATCATCGATGCGGTTACGGGAATCATAAAGGCGGACATAGGTATTCGTGACGGAATAATCGTGGGTATCGGCAAGGCGGGTAATCCCGACGTCATGCCCGACGTGACTCCGGGGATGACCGTCGGGCACATGACCACACCGATTCCGTCCGAAGGCTTGATAGTCACGGCCGGCACGATCGAGACTCATGCACATCTGATTTCTCCGCAACAGTCCGAACATGCTTTGTCCACGGGCACGACGACGTTGATCGGTGGTTCACCGGGCCCGGCGTTCGAGGTCGGGTCCGGTAGTACGCGCAACCTCGGACTGTTCCTCCGGGGCGGTGAGTATTCCGCGATGAACTTCGTGGCGTTCGGACGTGGGTCGTCCGACGCGGATTCCGTCCTGGAATCCGTTGCGGCAGGGGCGGGGGCGGTGAAGATCCACGAGGACTTCGGTGCGTCGCCCGCGGTCATCGACGCCACGTTGCGTGCGGCCGATTCGGCGGACTTCGCCGTCCACCTGCACACCGACTCCATCAACGAGTTCGGATTCGCAGAGACGACGATGTCGACCATCGGCGACCGCACCATCCACATGTATCACGTCGAGGGAGCAGGCGGAGGGCACGCGCCCGACCTGATCCGATGCGTCGGATACGACAATGTGATTCCGGCGTCGACCAATCCGACGAATCCGTACACCGCGTACGCGCTCGACGAAGGTGTACCGATGACGATGGAAGCGCACAACATGAACTGGAACGCGCCGGAGGACGTCGCGTTCGCAGAAGCACGGATTCGGCCGCAGACGATGATCGCCGAAGACTTCCTTCACGACATGGGAGCGATCTCGATCTTCGGAAGCGACACCCAGGGAATGGGTCGAGTCGCCGAGAACACCGCGAATTGCTGGCAGTTGGCGGACGTCATGAAGCAGCGCGTCGGGCGGCTTCCCGAGGAGACAACGGCCGCGTCGGACAACGAACGCGTCAAGCGGTATGTGGCGAAGCTGACGGTCAATCCGGCGATTTCGATCGGTGCGGGACGACACCTCGGGTCCGTGGAGGTCGGCAAGATCGCGGATCTCGTCCTGTGGTCACCTGCGTTCTTCGGGGTGAAGCCGAACTTCGTCATGAAGAACGGATTCGTCGCGTGGGCGGCGCTCGGTGACGCCGCCGGAAGCATCTCACGGTCCGAACCCGTTGTGCAGAGGGCGAACTGGGGTTCACTCGGCAGCGCGCCCGAGAAGCTCGGTTTCGTTTTCATGTCGTCCTTGGCGACCGACGCCGGACTTCCCGAGGCGCTGGGCCTGCGGAAGAACGTCGTGACGATCGACTCCGTACGGCACTTGCGCAAGAGCGACATGGTGCGCAATTCGGCATTGCCACACATCGACGTCGACCCCCGCACATTCGACGTGCGTGCCGACGGACAACTGCTCACCGGTGAGCCGGCAACGTCGGTTCCCTTCTCGCGGAGGTACATGCTTCGATGAACGCATTACGGGCGGCACGAATCGGAATCGGCGGACCCGTCGGCTCGGGAAAGACGGCTCTGGTCGAACAATTGATCGCGGAGTTCGCCAGGAGACATCGGTCGGTGTCGGTCATCACCAACGACCTGGTGACCGAGGAGGACGCCGAACGAGTCCGGCGATCGGGCTTGATCGACCCGGCGCGCGTCCGTGCGGTCGAAGCTGGGGGATGCCCGCACACCGTGATCCGAGAAGACCCGTCGCTGAACATCGCGATGGCCGACCGGCTCGAAGCCGAATTTCCCGACACCGAGGTTCTGCTGCTCGAGAGCGGCGGTGACAACCTGGCGTCGACATTCTCGCGCGACCTCGTCGACTATTGGGTGTTCGTCATCGACGTTGCCGGGGGAGACGACATACCGCGTAAGCGCGGACCGGGCGTCGTGCGCTGTGATCTGTTGGTGGTCAACAAGATCGACCTCGCGCAGTACGTGGGTGCCGATCTGCAACTGATGCTGAAACAAGCCGACGACGTGCGCGGCGGACGTCCGATCGTGTGCACCAACGCGCGCGCAGGAATCGGAATCGGCGAGGTGGTCGACGTATTCGACCACGAGGTTCTGTTCGGGTGACCACTCCGCTGGCACTGGACCTGTCGTTCACCACGACCGGGGCGCGCACGGTGTTCGATCGGCGACGCTATCGCTGGCCCCAGACGGTGGGCCGGATGTTTTACCTCGACGCGTCGGATCCCGGTCGTGGTCGGGTCATCGTGCAGAACTCGGGTGCGTCGCTGCATCCGGGGGATCGGATCGGACAACGGATCGCGGCAACGACTGGCGCCCGCATCGAGGTCGTCGGGCAGGGGGCGATGCTCGTCACCGGTGTGCCCGACGGTCGCGCAGGTGCCGAGCGCACCGAGCTACGCGTCGACGACGGTGCGGAGCTGGCCTTCCGACCCGAACCGCGGATACTCACTGCGTTCGCGCATGCGCGTCAGGACACGCACGTGAAGTTGGGGTCGGGAATCGTAGTGCTCACCGACGCGGTCGTCGTGCACACCGAGGTGACGGCCGAGACGTTCGGCAGCTTTCGCTCGTGTGTCAGGGTGACTACGGCCGGTCGCATCCTGGCGCTCGACGCCCAGCATGCGTCGTCGTTGCCGTCTCCACGCTCGGGCCTGCGTGCCTTCGCAACGGTGTATTTGCTTGGGCGTCGCCCCGATGATGCGGTCATGAAGCGTACGACCGCACCACTGGACAAGATGGACGGTCGATCCGGCGTCTACGCAGCGGTGACCTCGCTGCCGAACGGCGTTGGGCGTGCGGTTCGGCTCGCAGCGACAGGAGGAGGACTCTTGCGAGCTGCGATGGCGGAGGTCGTGGGACACTGGACCACGTGAGGCTCTACCGGGACAACGCAGTCGTGCTGCGCCAGCACAAGCTGGGCGAAGCCGACCGCATCGTCACGCTCCTGACGCGCGACAACGGCATCGTCCGAGCCGTTGCGAAGGGGGTGCGCCGCACGAAGTCCAAGTTCGGCGCGCGGTTGGAGCCGTTCGCGCACATCGACGTTCTGCTCCACCCCGGCCGTAATCTGGACATCATCACCCAGGTGCACACGGTCAACGCGTTCGGTGGCGACATCGTCACCGATTACGGCTGCTACACCACCGGCTGCGCGATCCTCGAGACCGCCGAGCGGCTCGCGGGTGAAGAACACGCGCCGGCGAAGCGGCTGCATCAGCTCACGGTCGGGGCATTGCGTGCATTGGCCGACCGCACTCGGCCCCCCGAACTGATTCTCGACGCGTTCCTGCTGCGTGCGATGGGTTTCGCAGGCTGGGCGCCGTCGTTGACCGAATGTGCACGCTGCGCGGCGCCTGGACCGCATCGTGCGTTTCATGTCGCCGCGGGTGGTTCGGTGTGCGTGCACTGCAGGCCTCCCGGCTCGGCGACGCCGACGAGCGGTGTCCTCGACCTGATGGTCGCGCTCGAACGCGGGGAGTGGGCCTTCACCGAGACGACGTCGGTGGCCGTGCGTGGTCAGGCCAGCGGTCTCGTCGCAGCCCACCTGCAGTGGCATCTGGAGCGGCAACTGCGGACGTTGCCGCTCATCGAACGAGAAGCGCCGCATCGCAGCGAGCCTGATTCGGCCCCGGCGCCGGCCGTCGGGCAGGATGAAGACCGTGATTCTTCGACGCGAGCCGCGCACTCAGCCTGACGGGATGCGGGGGGTACGTCCTCCGGATCCGCACCCGTCGGGGGCCAAGCCGCCGATCCTGCAGCCGGAGTTGATTCCGAAGCACGTCGCACTCGTCATGGACGGTAACGGTCGCTGGGCGCAGGAACGTGGCATGCCGCGTACCGCGGGCCACGAGCGTGGCGAGGCAGTGCTCATGGACACCGTGTGCGGATGCATCGACATCGGCGTCAAGTGGTTGTCGGCGTACGCGTTCTCGACGGAGAACTGGAAGCGCAGTCCGGACGAGGTGAAGTTCCTGATGGGCTTCAACCGCGACGTGATTCGTCGTCGACGCGACGAGATGAACGAGATGGGTGTTCGGGTCCGGTGGGCCGGTAGGCGACCGCGGTTGTGGCGCAGCGTCATCAAGGAACTCGAGATCGCCGAGGAACTGACGAAGAAGAACACCGTCATGACGTTGACGATGTGTGTCAATTACGGCGGTCGCGCCGAGATCGCCGATGCGACAAAGGAAATCGCACGCGAGGTCGCGGCAGGTAGGTTGGATCCGGAACGAATCACCGAGGCAACCGTCGCCAAGTATCTCGACGAGTCCGACATGCCCGACGTCGACTTGTTCCTGCGCCCGTCGGGGGAGCAGCGCACGTCGAACTTCCTGATCTGGCAGTCGGCGTACGCGGAGTTCGTGTTCCAGAAGAAGCTGTTTCCGGACTTCGACCGCCGAGACCTGTGGGCAGCGTGTGTCGAATTCGCCTCTCGCGACCGCAGATTCGGGGGAGTCAAGTATGAGTGAGGGCCTGACGCTGCAGTCACGAGCCGAGATCGCGCTGTCGCAGTTCGCGACCGTGAACGTGGGGGAGGACGGTTCGCTCGGATTCGATTATGCGGGCGCGCTGTGCTCGCTCAGGTCCGTCGAGCTCGCACCGGGTCTGGAAGTGCTGTCGTTGACGGCGGTCTTGGCGTGGGATCGGCCCGTCAAAGCGTCGCTGCACAAGAAGGTGGCAGATCGCAATTCCGAGTCGCAGTTCGGATCCATCTCCGTGAACGTGCACGGCAAGATGGCAGATGTGTTGCTGCGCTACATCTTTCCGGCGTCCGGCCTCAACGACGAACCGTTGATGACGATGCTCGTTCTCGTCCTGGCCGGAGTCGAGAAGGCCCGCGAGGGACTCCTGCCCTGAGCTACTTGGCCTTGCACTCGCTGCAGGTGCCGAAGATTTCGACCGTGTGGCTGACGTCGCTGAACCCGTTGCTCTCGGCGACGTTCTGCGACCACTTCTCGACGGTCGGGCCCTCGACCTCGACCGTGTAACCGCAGTCGCGGCACACGAGGTGATGGTGGTGGCCGGACGAGCAGCGTCGGTAGACGGATTCGCCGGTGTCGGTGCGCAATACGTCGACGGTGCCCGCGTCGGCCAGCGTCTGCAGCGTTCGGTACACCGTGGTCAGGCCGATTCCCTCACCGCGCTTGCGCAGTTCGTCGTGCAGATCCTGTGCCGACCGGAACTCCTCGATGTTGTCGAGAAGATCGGAAATGGCGCTGCGCTGCTTGGTTGCGCGGACGCCGACGGCCACAGGTTTGCGCGGCGCGGGAGATTCGGTCACGAATATCAGCTCTCTTCTGCGTGGGCGACGGCGTCGACGACGATGTGTGCGAGATGATCGTCGACGAGACGATAGAGCACCTCACGACCGTTGCGTTCACCGCGGACGACACCTGCCGACTTGAGCACACGCAGGTGCTGGCTGATCAAGGGCTGGGTGACGCCGAGCGCACCGACGAGCTCGTGGACGCATCGCTCGGACTCGCGCAGTTGGAGAACGATCGCGATGCGTACGGGCGCTGCCAATGCGCGCAGAATGTCACCGGCTGCGACCAGCGTGTCCTTCGGAGGAACGGGAGCAGGGGGGACCGACGCGAACGGGTCGTGGGAGTGGGCAGCCAGGCCCTCGTCCGTGCGATCGTCGTCCCCGAGAGGTGAAGGGTCGGTTTCCAGCATTGCCAACGGAAAACTCCTTCGGGTGGTGTCGGGGTATCGCTACAGACTAGTCCAGCGACTGTTAATGCAAATCACTTCCATTTTGATATGCATAAGTGCGCATGTCAAACGAGGTAGGCAGTGTTCGGAGAAAGTGGTCACGACCGATAGGCTCGGTGCCTGAAGAAAGTCCCTCTCACCAGACACAAGATGGAGAGCTCCGCCAGTGGCACCCAAGTCCAAAGTCGAAACCGTCGCCAACCTCGCCAAGCGTCGAGGACTCGTGTACCCCTGCGGCGAGATCTACGGCGGTACCAAGTCTGCCTGGGACTACGGCCCCCTCGGCGTCGAGCTCAAGGACAACATCAAGAAGCAGTGGTGGCGCAACATGGTCACCAGTCGCGAAGACACCGTCGGCCTCGATTCGTCGGTGATTCTGCCGCGTGAGGTGTGGGAGGCCTCAGGTCACGTCGAGACGTTCTCCGACCCGCTGGTCGAGTCGCTCATCACGCACAAGCGCTACCGTGCCGACCACCTCATCGAGGCGTACGAGGAAAAGCACGGGCACCCTCCCGAGAACGGCCTCGCCGACATCCGCGATCCCGAAACCGGCGACCCTGGCCAGTGGACCGAGCCGCGCGCGTTCTCCGGTCTGCTCAAGACCTACCTCGGTCCCGTCGACAACGAAGAGGGGTTGCACTACCTGCGCCCCGAGACGGCACAGGGAATCTTCGTCAACTTCGCCAACGTGCTGACGACGTCACGCAAGAAGCCGCCGTTCGGTATCGGTCAGATCGGCAAGAGCTTCCGCAACGAGATCACCCCCGGCAACTTCATCTTCCGCACGCGCGAGTTCGAGCAGATGGAGATGGAGTTCTTCGTCAAGCCCGGCGAGGACGACGAGTGGCACCAGTACTGGATCGACTACCGCATGAAGTGGTACACCGACCTCGGCATCGACCCGGAGAACCTGCGTCTCTACGAGCACGCTCAGGAGAAGCTGTCGCACTACTCCAAGCGGACGGTCGACATCGAGTACCGCTTCCGCTTCCAGGGCAGTGAGTGGGGCGAGCTCGAAGGCATCGCCAACCGCACCGACTACGACCTGTCGGTGCACTCGAAGGCGTCGGGCCAGGACCTCAGCTTCTACGAGCAGGCCACCGACACTCGCTACACGCCGTACGTCATCGAACCTGCAGCAGGTCTGACGCGTTCGCTGATGGCGTTCCTCGTCGACGCGTACACCGAGGACGAGGCCCCCAACGCCAAGGGCGGCGTCGACAAGCGCGTCGTGCTCAAGCTCGACCGTCGTCTGGCGCCGGTCAAGGTCGCGGTTCTGCCTCTCTCGCGTAACGCCGACCTGACGCCGAAGGCGAAGGACCTCGCTCAGCAGTTGCGTCAGTTCTGGAACGTCGAATTCGACGACGCCGGTGCCATCGGCCGTCGCTACCGTCGCCAGGACGAGATCGGTACACCGTTCTGCATCACGGTCGACTTCGACACCCTCGACGACCAAGCCGTCACCATCCGTGAGCGTGACACGATGGCGCAGGAGCGGGTCGCACTGGATCAGGTCGAGGCCTACCTGGGAGCGCGCCTGCTGGGTGCGTGATTCCGGCTAGCAGTACTACCGAATGACGCCCTCGGTCACTCAGAGTGACCGAGGGCGTCATTCGCTCTATCCGGGGGAACCGTCGGACTAGAACCGGCCACCACTTGCGCGTCCGCCGCCCCCGCCGCCGCCGAACCCTCCACCGCCGCCGAAGCCGCCACCACCGAATCCGCCCCCGCCGAATCCGCCCCCGAAACCGCCGCCCCCACGGCTTCCGCGGAGCACGCTGTCGATGAGGATGCCGCCGAGGACCGCACCTGCGGTACCGCCCCCGGATCCTCCGCGTGGGCGCCGGCTGTCTTCCCAGTCCCGGACGTCGGCCTGTGCCTGCTGCGACGCGCGCGACGCCAATTGTGCTGCAGCTTGGGCATGTTGGAGTGCCGCGGCCGGATCCGACGCCTCGAGGTGCCGTGCCGCGTCGAAGTGCCGTTCGGCTTCGGCGAGATGTGTCCTCGCAGTGGCGCCGACGCCACCACGCCGGGTCGAGATGTAGTCCTTGGCTGCGGTGATCTGGGATTGTGCGCCGCCGAGGTCCCGCTGCAGCCGAGCGCGAAGGAGGTCCTCCTGCGTCTTGGCTTCGGTCGCGGAGTCGATCACGGCGTCGAGGTGACGATCCGCCTCCACGAGTCGGTTGAAGCTGCCCAGCGGATCGGCGGACTGCGACGCCACCGCGCTCCGTAGCGCCTCCTCGGCCGCGGCGCGGGCGGTCTGCAGTTCCTGACCGCCGTGCTCGGTCAACGTGGCCGCGTTCGCGATGTCGCGTCGCACGTCCTCGATCGCCGCGGGCAGCGTTGCGATGGCGTTCCGAATGTCGTTCTGCGCGTGGTCGACTGCATCGAGCAACGACCGCGCCTGGTCGACGGCTTTCTCCGCCGTGCGCACGGCGGAGACGAGTTCGCCCTGCTGGCCTGCGGGTTTCGCGGCTGCTGCACGGCCCACCTCGATGTTGCGCTCGGCCAGTTCGATGTCCTCGCGGGCCATCACGATGTTCGTCGAGATCGACGCGAGGGCCGGTTCGGCGAATTCGGTGTGCAACCGAGCCAGCACGGCCTCCGATTCCGGCACGCGGACGGTCAGCGCGACGACCGCCTGCGTCAGCGAGTCGAGCGTCGACCCCGCGTTGATCAGCAAGTCGCGCATCTGCTCGAATTCGGCCACGCGAGAGTCGAGTTCGTGATCGGCCCGTCCGCACGACGAGATGATCTGGATCAGCATCGAGCGGCGCTGATCAGGGGTTTCGGGAATCGCGTCGTCGAGGCGCTGGCGAACTTCGAACGCGGCGCCGAGCGCTTTCTTCGCCTCCTCGAACGCGGTGATGAACGGGGCCGCCGTCGTGTCGCCGAACTCCGATCGCGCGATCGCGAGTTCTTCTTCGCTGGCCCGTACCGCGTTGTCGGTCTCGACGAGCATGGAGTGAGCCCGCGCGTCGAGCACGTCGAGCGGCAGGGCCGACAGTGCAGCGGTGTCGGTGGGGTCGATACGTTCCGCGGCCTCGATGCTTGCCTGCTGGTGCTTCTTCTTCCGCCGCGAAGAATAGGCGACGGCACCGCCACCCGCGACGACGACCGCACCCGCGCCGATGAGCCACGGAGTCGCCGATCCGCCGGATCCCGAGGACGAATAGGCGTCGGAGAGGGAGCCGGCCGTGACGATCGCCGCCCCTGCCCAATCCTTTTCGCGCAGAGCGGGTTCGATGTTGTCCGTCTGCATCTCCGTGATCTCGGCGTCGGTGATCTCGGTCAGCCCGGTGGGGACCCACATGCTGTAGGAACGGTCGACGGTCGCGACTGCGAGCAGGACGTCGCGATCGCCGAAGCTGCTGGCCTGAGCCGTCGCCTGTGCCCACGCCGCTGGATCGGTGTTGTCGAAGTCGGCGACGTAGACCACCCACAACCGGACACGATCGGAGTCGTACAGGTCGTCGATCGCAGCCTGCACGTCGGCGATCTGACCGTCGTCGAGAGCTTGGACGGTGTCGGTGATCTGACCCGCGAGCCGGGACGGTCGGTCGGCCGACGCCGGTGCCGCGGCAACCAGCAACGCTGCGAATCCGAGAATCGTCGTGAGGACACTGACTGCGAAGAAGCGCCGGACTGCCATGGGAGAAGAATCTACCGGCACGGTCGTTCCGGGCGGAGTCGTGACAGTTGTCATGCCAGGGTCGTGACGCTCGAACGAGGCTACGGACCTGCATCGACAGCAGAGTTGTTCTCATGACAACGACACCAGCAGTGCTTCTCGAGCATCTGAACAAGTCCTACGGGTCCGTGCAGGCTGTCGCCGACGTCAGTTTGCGCGTCGAACCAGGGGAAGTGGTCGCGTTCCTCGGTCCGAACGGCGCAGGCAAGACGACGACCATCGACATGATGCTCGGTCTCGCGACCCCGGACGCCGGCAGCGCCCAAGTCTTCGGGACCTCCCCGGCCGACGCGATCAGCGCGGGACGCGTCGCCGCCGTCATGCAGTCCGGTGGGCTGATCCGTGACCTGACCGTGCGGGAGACGGTGCGCCTCACCGCAGCGCTGTTCCCTCGAACCCAACCCGTCGACGACGTGCTCGAGCGGGCAGGTATCGCTGATATCGGCGGCCGACGCGTCGGGAAATGTTCGGGCGGCCAGCAGCAGCGTCTGAAGTTCGCGCTGGCGTTGCTGCCGGAACCGGACCTGCTCGTTCTCGACGAGCCCACGACCGGCATGGACGTCGAAGGCCGACGCGACTTCTGGGATGCGATCCGTCACGACGCCCGCCGCGGCCGAACCGTTCTGTTCGCTACCCACTACCTGGACGAGGCCGACGCGTATGCGGACCGGATCGTGCTGCTGCGCCATGGCCGGATCGTCGCCGACGGCAGTGCAGCCGAGGTCAAGAATCTCGCATCGGGCCGCACGGTCACCGCGACCGCACCGGGCATCGATCGATCCGCGGTCCTGCAGCTGCCCGGCGTCGACAAGGTGGAGACGCGCGGGGACCGCGTACTCGTCCACGGACGGAACTCCGATGCCGTCGCGCGGTACTTGCTGGACGTCGGCGCGACCGATCTCGAAATCGTTTCCAGGAATCTCGAGGACGCGTTCCTCGCACTGACCACCGATCGTTCCGCCGACCTCGTAGGGAGCTGGACATGACCACACTTGCATCTCGAAAGACGTTGGCGCTGGGCGGTTTCAGCCCGACGTTCCTCGGCCTGGAGATCACACGCCTGATCCGCAATCGCCGGACCGTCGTGTTCACGTTGGTGATGCCGCCGGTGTTCTTCGTGATCTTCGGGACGCAGTCCGACTACACGAGCAACTACGCGTTCGCGAACGGCAACGTCACGGCGTTCATCGCGATCAGCATGGCCGTCTACGGTGCGATGCTCGCCGCGACGAGCGGGGGAGCGATGGTGTCGGTCGAACGTGCACAGGGCTGGAGTAGACAACTGCGACTGACCCCGCTGCGTCCGGTCGCCTACATCGTCACGAAGATGTCGGTCGCGATGACGATGGGCCTGGCGTCGGTGGTCGTCGTGTTCGCCGTTGCGGCCGCGTTCGGGGCGGACATGCCGCTGTGGGTGTGGTTGTCGACGGGAGTCATCGCGTGGCTCGGCAGCTCGGTGTTCGCCGCGTTCGGGCTGTTCATGGGATACCTGCTGCCGTCGGAGAACGTCATGCAGGTGCTCGGCCCCGTGCTTGCGGTGCTCGCGTTCGCGGGCGGATTGTTCGTTCCGCTCGCCGACAACGGCTGGTTCCCGATTCTCGCGAGGTTCACCCCGCTGTACGGACTCGCGACCGTCGCCCGCGCGCCGTTCACGGAACCGTCGGCCGGCACGCTCGCGATCGCCGCGGTGAACCTGGTCGTGTGGGCTGCGGTGTTCGTCGTCGGCGCCGCGATGTTGTTCCGACGCGACACTCGGCGTGTCTGAGGCCGGTACTACCGTGAGCACCATGACACCAGCCGAGACGGAGGCATCCGAGAACGTGGGTCGGATGTCCCGTTTCGGCTGGGCCTTCGGCATGATCTGGCTGTTCTACCTCGCTTACCCACTCGGAGAGGCTTTTTCACTGCCGGCCGTGTGGCTGAAGGTGCTCGCGACGCTCGTGATCATCGCGTTCGGTGCCACGTTCGTCGCGACGTTCTGGGGTTTCCGCAACGCGAATCGAGCAAACCGACGAATTCCGATGAGCTACGCGTGGGCAGGACTCGGCGTGATGGGCGCTCTCGTCGTTGCTCTCGCGGTAATGGTGGGTACCCAGGCGTTCGGCGCGACGATCTACATGGCCGTCCTCGCCGTCATGACGCTGCCGAGCAGACAGGCCTGGACGACGGTTACCGTGATGGTCGCCGTCGTCGAGATCGTTCCCCGCCTCGTCCCCGAATGGAATCCCGGCACGTTCTTCGCGTTCCAACTCGTGATCAGTGCCGTTGCCGCCTGGGGAATCACGCAGGTGTTCAAGCGCAATCACGAACTTGCCGCTGCGCGTCAGCAACTCGCAGACCTGGCGATCGTCGCCGAGCGGGAACGCGTCGGCCGCGACGTGCACGACATCCTCGGCCATTCGCTGACCGTCATCACGGTCAAAGCAGAACTGGCCGGGCGGTTGATCGATATCGACCCTGCCCGTGCTGCCGTCGAGATCGGGCAGGTGGAGTCGCTCGCCCGTGAGGCGTTGAGCGACGTCCGGTCGACCGTCGGAGGCTTGCGCAAGGTCGACATCGCCACCGAATTGGCCAGTGCGCGTTCGGCACTGGCGACCGCGGGAATCGAACCCGATCTACCGGCCGACGCCGACGTCGTGCCTCTGCGTAACCGCGAACTGTTCGGATGGACGTTGCGCGAGGCCGTCACCAACGTGATTCGGCACAGCGGCGCCGAGCGGTGCACCGTTGTCCTCGGTGCGACGCGCATCGAGATCTCCGACGACGGTTCCGGCATGACCGGTCGGTCGGGGGAGGACGGAAACGGGTTGCGCGGCTTGGCCGATCGCGTCCGCGCGGCACAGGGGTCGCTGTCCGTCGGTCGATCGGCGGCGGGTGGCTTCAGTCTCGCGGTGGAGTGCTTATGAGTATTCGATTGATGCTCGCCGACGATCAGGCGCTCGTGCGTGGGGCGCTGGCCGCCCTGCTCGACCTGGAGTCCGATCTCGAGGTCGTCGCGGAAGTCGGCCGAGGGGACGAAGTCGTGGCTGCCGCCGCCCGCCATCTACCCGACGTCGCGTTGCTCGACGTGGAGATGCCGGGTCTCGACGGGATCGCCGCGACTGCAGCCTTGCGTCGGGCGGTGCCGTCGTGTCGGGTGATGATCGTCACCACCTTCGGCAGGCCCGGATATCTGCGACGTGCCCTCGATGCGGGCGCCGACGGATTCGTCGTCAAGGACACTCCCGCCCGCCAGCTCGCCGACGCCGTCCGACGCGTCCACATGGGCTTGCGCGTCGTGGACCCGACGCTGGCGACGGAAACCCTCACCGACGGCGTCTCGCCGCTGACCGCCCGTGAGCGGGATGTTCTGCGCGAAGCCGCGGCCGGTGGCACAGCTGCTCGCGTCGCCGCGGCGCTGCATCTGTCCGAAGGAACCGTGCGCAACCATTTGTCCTCGGCGATCGGAAAAACGGGTACGACGACGCGTGCCGAGGCCATCCGTGTGGCCGAGAGCCGCGGGTGGCTGTGACCCGGTCTGCGTGTCGTCGTGTCGCGCTCACCGGCGTGGCTGGCAAACTCGAGGGGTGAACTCGACTCTCGACCGTGATCCGTACGGAGATCATTACGGCGACCCGTACGGTCCGCCGGATCCCGAGCCCGCGCGGCTCGGCTTCTTCGGCACGCTCGGACGGTGGGTGTCACGGCTCGTGCTGGGCGTCGTGCTGATCGGTCTGCTCGTCGTCGGTGGTACCGCCTTCCGCGTGTGGCAGGTGGCCCGGATCGACGACAACACCGCCGCCGACGCGATCGTCGTGCTCGGTGCGGCTCAGTACTCGGGGACACCGTCGAGCGTGTTCGAAGCGCGACTGTCCCAGGCTGCAGACCTGTTCGAGCAGGGCGTCGCGCCCGAGGTCGTCACCGTCGGGGGCAAGCAGGAAGGCGACCTGTACACCGAAGCTGCGTCGGGTCGGAACTATCTCATCGAGCAGGGTGTCCCGGCCGATCGCGTGATCGCGGTCGAGGAGGGCTCGGACACGCTCGAGAGCATCGAGGCCGTCAGCCAGACGCTGCTCGCGCAGGGCAAATCGTCCGTCGTACTGGTCAGTGACCCCTGGCATTCGCTGCGCACGCGCACGATGGCCCGCGACGCAGGCCTCGACGCATGGACGTCGCCGACGCGTACCGGCCCTGCCGTCTACACCCGCGAGTCGCAGGCGCACGGAATCGCTCGCGAGACCGGCGCGTTGCTCTGGTACCAACTGACGCACTTCAATGCGGACTTCTCCTACACGGCAGGCCAGTGAACTTGAGCTCCTACAGCGAACACGACTACGAGCGCTTCGTCGCCGAGGCGCCGAAGACAGCCGGGCTCGACGCGACCCATGAGAACGCGTCGCACCGCAGCGCGTTCGCCCGTGATCGCGCCCGCGTGCTGCATTGCGCGGCACTCCGGCGACTTGCCGACAAGACCCAGGTCACCGGCCCACGCGACGGCGACACCCCACGCACGCGGTTGACCCATTCGCTCGAGGTCGCGCAGATCGGCCGCAGCATCGGCGAGGGTCTCGGCGCGGACCCCGACCTGGTCGACCTCGCCGGGCTCGCGCACGACATCGGCCACCCGCCCTACGGCCACAACGGTGAGAGGGCGCTCGACGAGATCGCCGCCGACTGCGGTGGCTTCGAGGGCAACGCTCAGAACCTGCGCATCCTCACCGGACTCGAACCGAAGGTGCTGGACGGCGACGGCAGGAGCGTCGGGCTGAACCTCACGCGCGCCTCGCTCGACGCAGCCATCAAGTACCCCTGGCTTCGGCCGTCGCCCGGTGCGAAATTCGGGGCGTACGACGACGACAAGCCGATTCTCGACTGGGTGCGCGACGGGGCGCCCAACCGTCGGCGATGCCTGGAAGCGCAGTCGATGGACTGGGCCGACGACGTCGCCTACTCGGTGCACGACGTCGAGGACGGCGTCATCGATGCCCGTATCGATCTGCGAGCACTGGGCGATCCGACAGCTCAGCGCGAGTTGGCCGAACTGGGTGTCCGCGAGTTTCGCGGTCTCGACGCCGGAGAGTTGATCGAGGCGGCCGACAGACTGTCCCGCATGCCCGTCGTCGTCGCGGTCGGAACATACGACGGAACGCTCGCCGCATCGGTCGCGCTGAAGCATTTGACGAGTGAACTGGTCGGTCGCTTCGCCACCGCTGCGATCGACGCCACCCGGGTCAAGTGGGGGACCGATCCGCTGTCGCGGTACGACGCCGATCTGGAGATTCCCGCGGTGGTCGCGTCCGAGGTTGCGCTGCTGAAGACGATGGCGCTGCGTTACGTGATGTCCGACGCGAGTCACAAAGTGCGCCAAGGACGCCAACGTGACCGGATTCACCGCGTCGCCGAGTGGTTGTTGCGCTCTGCGCCCGCCGAATTGGACCCGATCCTGGTCCCCGCCTGGAACGCGGCGGGGAGTGACGGCGAACGGACACGCGTGGTCGTCGATCAGATCGCGTCGTACACCGAGAGTCGGCTCGAGCTGGTCGACAAGCGCAGCCTCGGAGCTCAAGCCAGCTGGGGCTGAGTCGACCACGGGAAGTACTAGACTGCCGTGCGTGGCCGGCCGAATTCCTGAACGTGACATAGCCGCCATTCGCGAACGCACACGGATCGAAGACGTCGTCGGTGACTACGTCTCGCTCAAGCGCGCGGGCGGCGACTCGATGAAGGGGCTCTGCCCTTTCCACGACGAGAAGTCTCCGTCCTTCCACGTACGGCCGAATCACGGGCACTTCCACTGCTTCGGCTGCGGCGAGGGCGGCGACGCCTACTCCTTCCTCCAGAAGATCGAACACATCTCGTTCGTCGAGGCCGTCGAGCAACTCGCGGATCGACTGAACTACTCGATCAACTACGAGGGCGGAGGAACCTCGGTCCAACGTGACCGAGGCACCCGGGCGCGTCTGATAGCTGCGAACACCGCCGCGCAGGAGTTCTACGCAGCGCGGCTGCGTGAACCGGATGCGCAGACCGCCCGTGACTATCTCACCGAGCGCAACTTCGACGGCCAGGCGGCTTTGACGTACGGCTGCGGGTATGCGCCCGACGGCTGGGACACCCTCACCAAGCATCTGCTCGGTCGGGGTTTCGAGGCCAAGGAGATCATCGACGCCGGGCTGGCGACGCCGGGCAAGCGCGGAACACCCATCGACCGATTCCGTCGACGGCTCGTCTGGCCGATCCGCAGTCAGAGCGGCGACGTCATCGGCTTCGGTGCGCGCAAGCTGTTCGACGACGACACCATGCCCGGCAAGTACATCAACACGCCGGAAACCATGCTGTACAAGAAGTCTCAGGTGTTGTTCGGCCTCGATCTCGCGCGCAAGGAGATCGCGAAGTCGCATCAGGCCGTCATCGTCGAGGGCTACACCGACGTCATGGCGATGCATCTCGCCGGCGTGAAGACCGCAGTCGCGTCGTGCGGCACGGCGTTCGGTGAGGACCACCTCGCCATGCTGCGACGACTCATGATGGACGACAGCTACTTTCGCGGCGAGGTCATCTACACGTTCGACGGCGACGCCGCCGGTCAAGCCGCCGCGATGAAGGCGTTCGAGGGTGACCAGAAGATCGCCGGACAGACCTTCGTCGCCATCGCGCCGGAGGGCATGGACCCGTGCGAGTTACGGCAGAAGTCCGGTGACGGCGCGGTGCGCGATCTCGTTGCGCGTCGGACACCGATGTTCGCGTTCGTCGTCAAATCGCTTCTGAGTGAACATGATCTGGACACGCCCGAGGGACGCGTCGAAGCGTTGCGTCGGACGGTTCCGGTCGTCGCACGCATCAAGGACGCGTCGCTGCGAGACGAGTACGCACGCCAGCTCGCCGGCTGGGCCGGGTGGGACGACACCGCGATGGTGCTGAAGCGCGTGCGGGACGAGGCCAAGAAGGGTGCGCGCGGCGGGGATGCCCGAGGCAAACGGGCGCCGTTCGAAAAGCCGCGGAACGAGCCGGAGGTCGCGTCGGGTCCTGCGCGACCGCACCCGAAAGACCCGGTCCTGTGGCCGCAGCGCGACGCGCTCAAGTCGGTGCTGCAGCATCCGGCGATCGCGGGTTCGGTGTTCGATTCGTTGCCGCCGGAGACGTTCACACACCCCGCGTACGCGGCCGTCAGTGCGGCTGTCGCCGCCGCGGGCGGTACCGCGGCGGGGTTGGGTGGGGGAGCGTGGGTCGATGCCGTCGCGAAGCAGGCCGACGGACCCGTCGTGCAGTCGCTGGTGATGGAGCTCGCAGTCGAGAACATCAACGTGGCCGACGCGGCGCTCACCCGCTACATCGGCGGAGTGCTCGCGCGTCTACAGGAGGTGTGGGTGGGTGAACAGGTCGCCGAACTGAAGTCGAAGATGCAGCGCATGTCACCGGCCGACAATCAGGACGAGTACTACGCGCTGCTCGGGGACGTCATCGCCCTCGAACAGTACCGACGGAGTCTGCTGGAGCAGGCCATCGGCAACGTCGAGGACGACTCCGCCGCCGGCTAGCCCTTACGCAACTGATCCTGGGGGATGTACAGCTGGGTCTCGTCGTCGATGGGCTTCATCGGCTCGAGCCTCGGCTGCGTGTTCAGCGAGTCGGACAACTTCTGACGGCTCACCTCGATGACCTTCTTCGTCGCCGGACTGCCCGCCACCGCGGCCGCGGTCTTGCGAATCTGCTCGTAGCGACCACGCCCCGCCTTGGCTCCGAGTACATACGCTGCCCCGGCAGCCAGAACCACACGAATCATCACTGTCCTCCTCTATGTCCGGCAGGTCGTCCGCAGGCTCCACACGCCATACCCGTTCTCACGTGCTGTCCATCCTGCCTGACGGGGGCGATTTGGTACTTCCATGGGGGTGTGCGCTATTGTTTCTCTCGGCCGCACGAGAGTGCGAAGCCACGGAGTAATCCCCTGTAGCTCAATTGGCAGAGCTTCCGACTGTTAATCGGACGGTTGCTGGTTCGAGTCCAGCCGGGGGAGCTCGATAGGCCTCCTGAACTGCACGACTGTGCGGGGCAGGGGGCCTTTTCCGTATCTGAACACGTGTCGGCAAAGTCGGACGGTCAGAGGTCCACGTGGGTTCGGTCAGGCGCTCGACCTGGAGGTCTTGTGGTCTGTGCTCGCCGGCTTGTCACGGGTTGTTGCAAATCGTTCGTAACTTCTGTGAAGGGGCCCCGTCGGTCGGTAGTCGAATTCCGGTTGGCGCCGGATGCTGGGCAGAGTTCGTTTCTGGGCGTAAGGTATCCGATTGGATACATAGCCTCGAGGGGGTAGTGGTCATGGCTGGACACGGGCTCGTCGAGCGTGCGCGTCGTGCTGCTGGGTTGACGCAGGACGAGCTCGCGCGCCGGGCGAATACGTCGCGTCCGACGTTGTCGGCGTACGAGAACGGCCGCAAGTCACCGTCTTTGGAGACTGTGGAGCGGTTGTTGGGGGAGGCGGGCTTCGATGTAGCGGCTGTGCCTCGTGTGGAGTTCGTGGATGTGCCGGGTGCTCGTGGTCGGGTGTATCGGGTGCCGACGTCGTTGCCGCGGTTGCCGGTCGCAGAGGCGTTGGCGACGGTGACGTTGCCGGTGGAGTTGAACTGGTCCTCTCCCGGCCAGGAGTTCCGGTTGGCGGACCGTGTGGAGCGAGCTCGGTTGTACGAGATCGTGCTGCGCGAGGGTCGGTCGGAGGATGTGCTGAGGTATATCGACGGTGCGTTGCTGGTCGATCTGTGGCCGGAGTTGGTTGTGCCGCGCGATGTTCGGGCGGCGTGGCAGTCCGTGGTCGACGAATTGACTGCTGACGCGTGAGCGACGTAGGCGGGGGTGTGCTTACGGCGTTCCAGGTTCGAGTGGCCAGGTTGTTCTTTTCGTTGCCTGCCAGTAAGGGGTTTCTTCTCGCGGGTGGGGCGGCGTTGGTGGCGCAGAATCTGACGACGCGTCCGACGCAGGATCTCGACTTTTTCACTAGCTCGGCGGGCGCGTCTGTAGGTACGGCCCGCGATTCGTTCGAGGCTGCAGCCGCCGAGCGGGATTGGCGGGTTGAACGCATTCAGGACGCGGAAACGTACTGCCGGTTGCTGATTCACGGCGATGAGGATCTGCTGGTTGATCTCGCACTGGATTCCGTGCCGGGGATGGCGCCGACGGCGAGCATTGTGGGACCGACGTTTGCGCCCGAAGAGTTGGCGGGGCGAAAGCTAATTGCACTGTTCGATCGTGCCGAGGCAAGGGATTTCGCGACGTCTATGCGTTGCGAACTCGGTTCGATCAGGTCACCCTGCTGTCACGCGCTGCCGAGGTGGACAGGGGCTTCGATCGCCTGATCTTCGCGTCCATGCTCGACAGTTTGAATCGATTCCCGGACGGCATGATTCCTGTTGCTTCGGAGGAGGTCCCGAGGTTGCGGGCCTACTTCGCGGAGTGGGCGTCGGCGCTCCGACGCTGACGTGAGATGCGTTGCGAACGGGTTCCTGGTGTCAGTTGTATCGGCTGCACAACTCGCCAGTGATGTATCCCTGTTCGCAGCCGTGTTGGGTTTGGATGTCGCCGCTGGTGGGTTCTTCGCCGCAGGCGAGGCCGCAGCGTTCGTAGCCGTTGACGACTCCGTCGCCGTTGCGGTCCTCGGAGGCAATGTATGGGTAGCCGCCGCCGGGGTTCACAGGCTCGTCGTCGTGGATGCACGCGGGGTCCGTCCCTGATGATGTTCCGTCTGTGTAGACGGCAGTCTGGGGGTAGTCGCAGTACCAGAGGACTTTCTCGACGGGCACTTGGTAGGTGTCGCAGCTGGCTTCGTATCCGGTCGTCCCATCTGAGTACAGGGCGGTTCCGGATTGGTAGAGAGAGAAATCGCCACACTCGAATGTGATTGAAGTACCCCAGGTTTTGTTCCTATGCGGTTACGAGGGCCGGGGTGGCCGACTCGCTGGCGTGTGAGATGTCGATCAGGGTGGTCTCGTATTCAGCCGGGGACATGTAACCGAGCGCTTCGTGCAGACGCTGATGGTTGTACCACCACACGTATTCGAGCGTCGCGAACTCGACGTCGTCGACCGTTCGCCACGGTCCACGCCGGCGGATCAGCTCGGTCTTGTAGCTC